>JAUVSF010000029.1 GCA_030597245.1 Acidobacteriota bacterium | reverse complement strand
AGGGAGCAGCGCTCGCATGCCTTCTCGCCCGGATAAGCGAGTTTAACCGAGTCGGTAACTCTCCCCCCAAACCGGTTCCACACCCCTTCAGGCCGATCTGTGTCGGAAATCCAGGACACCCCCTCGATCTAAACCACCCTTAGCCTTTCTGGCGGGCAAAAGACAGTCTCCGACCGAAGCTGAGGACTGAACACGACACATCTCGGGTTGATTTAACCGGCCGGGCACCATCGAACCGCCTAAGGTGAGAATCAGCCTGTCCCTTTTTGCTTGAGGACTGCTCACCAAAGGAAAAACGACTGTCCCTGAATCTTCATAAACAACTCGTCCAAATGCCACGTATCGCCCAGGCAGCCCCGATGGTCGCCATTCACGCTGACTGCGGCTCAAATTGACAATACCTCGCTCAGGCCTCGCAACGCATGGCCCGGTTGGTACGGGAAGCGCACGTGTTGGCCTTACTGAACCACAGCCATATTGTCAGATCCACGGCATTGAAAACACAGAGGGGACGAAGTGCCCGGTACTGAACCAGGTTCAATATCGCTTGAACTGGAACTTCTACGCAACGTAGAATAACTGGCCAAGACATGGGCCAGAAAATGAAATTGAGATTTCAACCCTCCGGCGAGGGAGTTGACCAGGTATTGGGAGAACTGGAAAGCCAGGTTATGACCCTGGTCTGGGACAACCCTGGGGCGACGGCTCGCGAAATCTACGACTGGTTGAGTAAGCTAAACCTGGCGTACACGACAATTGTCACGATATTGGATCGCCTCCACACTAAAGGTCTGGTAGTGAGGAGGAAAGTCGGACGACCTTTTGTTTATACTGCTGGGGTCAAACGAGAGGATTTCGAGGCGCAGCTCACTCGGGATGTGCTGGCAGGTTTGCTCAAAGATGATTCAAGGCCCGTCCTGAATACTTTTGTTGATTTGGTCTCGACGAGTCCTGAGCTTCTCGATGAACTCGAGAAACTGATCCAGAAGAGGAAGGCATGACCGTCGGAGGTTTGCTGGGACTCCTGCTTTACACGGTTACCTTAATGGCAGTCGTAGCCTGGAGTGCCGGATTCTGTCTCTGGCCGATGCTGAGACAATTGCGAATCAGAAACTGCATCGATTTCTCAAGTAGCTTCTGGTTCCTGCTTGGAATCGCCCCACTCCTGGCAGGGCTTGCAGTTGGATGCGCTTCCTTGTCTTCTGCCGCCTTGAAGGCATTCTCTGTGATTCCTGACCATTGTGACTTGCACCCCGGGCATCCACATCTTTGCTGGGCGCATGCAGATACCCTTTTGCCGCAAGGGACCTTCTTCTGGGGGATCTTCATTGGAGTTACAGGACTGTTTGTGTTCTGTCTGGTGAGAGTGGGACATTCGGTGTTCGGTGTGAACCAGAAGCTTCGGCTGGCGGAGAGTAACTTGAGTCAAGAAGGCTTCCTCGTCGTGCCCAGCGGAATTCCTGCAGCCTTTGTCGCGGGTGTTTTGAGGCCTCGGGCATATTTGACCAGCAAAGCCTTCGAACTCTTGAATTCCAGCGAGCGCCGGATTGTTGCGGTACATGAGCGAGAGCATATGCGCCGACGCGATCCCTTGAAGTTGACACTGTTAAGGTTAGCGGCATCGCTTTTTCCAGGCTTTCGGTGGCTCGAAGAAAGATGGAAGGCTGCCGTAGAGGTCGAATGTGACTGGGCGTGTCTCGAAAATGGAGCAGGAGCGGAAGAGGTTTCATTGACGATCTTGAAGTTGGCACGATCAGGTGGATCGGAGCCCGGAACTCCAGCCCTTGCTTATGCGCTGAGCTCAGAGGCAGTTCTCAGACAGCGAGTGGAGAACCTCCTTTCGGGAGTTCAGCCTCGTCGGCTGGGAGTCAGGTGGGGGGCGTTCGTCTTTGTGGTTTTAGTTCTAGCGGCAATCGGTCTCTCGAGCACGCATCACGTGCTGGAAACCGTCTTGGGCACGTTGGTCAAGTAGTTTTTTTTGACTGTAAATTCTACGCTCTGTAGAAGATAGCGTTTTTTTGCAGGAGTGAACACATGGTTACGGTTATTCGCCTTTTTTCTGTTGTACGGATTTCAGAACCCGGCAGGTGGTACATCCGAGGGATTCATCTCTTTCAGGTCGATCAGGAAGACCACAGTTACGAAAGCTACTGGGCGACCTTCACGTTTCAGGTGAAAAGATAAGAACTCGGGACTGTGATGTACAGATCCATTCCAGCTCGTTTGAAGCAAAAGCTACACGGGAACTGGCATATGCAGTGTGGGCTTATCGTTATCCTTACTCCATTTTTGATTCTCTCCCCGGTGAGCGCACAACCACTCACACCGGATGAAGCCTTCTCTCGATTCCTTCAGCGAAGTCCCCTTGTCGCGGCAGAAAAGGAGAAGCTTCAAATGGCACAAGGGAGACTTCTCCAGACTCAGGCTTGGGCCAACCCGATCCTAAGCTATGACCAAGAGGGCTATCCTGTCGGGCAAAAGGAAGCGAGTCTTGACGATCAGGAGTTTCTGATCGGAGCCTGGCAGGAATTTGAGTTGGGTGGTCAGCGTGGCAAGCGCCGTGATCTTGCCCAGCTCGAACTGGAAGCTGAGAACTCGCGATACCGGGACTTCATCCGCCGAAAGAGGCTCGAAATAAACCGGCTCTTTGCCAGAGTATTCTATGCCTCAAAACGAAAGGGTTCGTTGGAAGAAGCGCTTCGGCAATATTCCAGGATACGCGATACTCACCGCAAGCGTTACGAGTTGGGCGAAGTCTCGGGACTTGCTCAAATGAAGATCGAAGCGGAGGAACTGTGGTATCTCGTGGAACTCGCCAGGTCGGAGCGAGAGTTTAACTCCTCCTGGAGCGAACTTGCTTCAAACATCTGCTGGGAAGGTGCCACATTGCCGGAACTCAGCCTGGAGGAGCCAAGACAGGTCATGCTCCCCGATTCTGCTGTGCTCATCAACAAAGCTCTTGAGTCTCGACCCGATCTCAAGTCACAACAGCTCGAGGCCTTGGCGGCTCAAATCGCCGTTGAAGCAGAAAAGGCAAAAAACATACCCAATCTCAACCTGGGAGCCGGATACAAGAGAGACTTTGGACAGAATTCCTTTTTCGTCCGTGTTCAGCTTCCCCTGCCACTATGGGATCGCAGACAGGGAGCCATCGATGAGAAACTCGCTGCGAATCGCCGCCAGGGAATGCTGAGTCACTGGAAAGAAATTTGGATTCGGCACGAAGTACAACGTGCCTATCGAGTCTACTCGAAGCTTCTGGCCGCCTCCCGCAGACTCGAATCAGTCTTCGTTCAGAAATTGGAGAGTATGGTTGAAATTACTGCTCTCAGTTACCAGGAGGGAGAGGCCGGAATCCTTGAGTATATCGATGCCCTCCGGACGCAGCGTGATGCTGTTCTCGCGCAGAATCAACTGTTCGAGGAATTGCATCTCGCGCAGCTGGAACTGGAAGCCTCAGTTGGGATTCCGCTTCGCGACATAACGCCATGAAAGAAAGATCACCGTTACTTCTACTACTTCTGACCCTCATGCTCTGGAGTTGCGCGGGATCGGCATCGGTGGAAACGACCGCAGGGAGTTCGCACAGCCATGATGGCACGACCCATACGCATGCCGATGATGAGGCGTCCAGCTCTGTCACCCTGTGGACTGACGAACTCGAGCTCTTTATGGAGCACCCGGTCCTGAGAGTCGGCAGGCAGGCCAAGTTTGCGGTTCACTTGACGAAGCTCAGTGATTTTCAGCCGGTGACGCAGGGCCCGGTTCTATTTCAATTTGTCAAAGATGGTACCGCTCCGAAAATGGTCACGGTCGGGACTCCAGAGGTGCCTGGGATCTTTGGTCCCACCATGACCTTTGAGGATGCGGGAGAGTACACCCTTCATCTGGAGATCCAGTCCGACGAAATCGAGGCGAGTCTTCAGTATGGCCCGATTGAAGTCCTGGAGGGAACTGGGGAGGCTGAGACGGAGGAAGTGCAGGGGTCTGGTCAGGCCATATCATACTTGAAGGAACAGCAATGGAAACTCCCGTTTGCCTCGGCGGTAGTGGCAGAACGGGAGATCCATGAGACAGTCCGTGTCCCCGCCGAAATCAAAGCCAAGACAGGGATGGAAAGTGTTGTAACAACTGCCATAGGCGGCCGTTACGAGCCGCCGGATGGAGGAATCCCGAGTCTGGGAGCGAGAATTAGAAAAGGCGATCTACTCGGATACGTTGAGCTGCTTCCTGTCGACCGATCTGATCTTCTCGTTAGCCAGGTCGGTGCAGGGATCACAATCAGCCGCCTTTCAGAGGATGTCGCACAGGCTCAAGCGACGGTTTCTGCGGAACAGGCCCGATTAGAATTGGCGGAGAAGGAGGCCAAAAGGGTCAGTGCCCTGGTGGACGCTGAAGCACTCCCGAGGAAGCGTCTGGACGAGGTCCATTCTGAACTTGAGGTGCGAAAGGCTTCCCTGGAGGCCGCCCAACAGGCACTAATGACCTATCGGAAGGCAATGTCCCGATACGACTCTACAGAGGAAATTCTCGACTCTATTGAGGGGCGCTTGCCTCTCTATGCTCCTATTTCCGGTCAGCTTGTGGAAAGCCGTGCGGTGCCTGGGCAGTACGTAGATGGTCGGGAAATGCTCTTTCGAATTGTCGATCTCTCAAGAGTCTGGGTTGAGGGACAGGCCTTCGAAAAGGATCTGCCCAGACTGGAGAACCTACAGGGGGGGATTCTCGTACTGCCCGGCCTGGATGATATCGCTTTGGACTCCTCTTCTCTGATTCTTGTGGGCTCAACGGTTCATCCCACATCCCGCACTCTCGCTGTTGTCTTCGAAATTGAAAACCGCGAACGCCGGATTAAGCTTGGCAGTCTCGGCCGGCTCGATCTCAAGACGGGCGAGGCTGCTGAGGCGCTGGCGGTTCCGAAACCTGCCGTTCTTCTGGAGGAGAATAGATCCGTGGTCTATGTCCAGCTGGGAGGTGAGACATTTGGACGCCGCTTGGTCAAGACCGGTGTTGAGGACCAGAACTGGGTCCAAATTCTGGATGGTTTGGAGAAGGGTGAACGAATTGTGACTGTTGGGGCGTACAACGTAGCGCTGGCAGCACGCTCGACTGAAGTACCGAAACATGGACACGTTCACTAATACCCCGAGACGAGATGAGAAATGCTAAACGCTCTGATTCGTTGGTCCATCCAGAATAGGCTGATCGTAGTTGTCGGCATACTGGTCTCGCTGGCCATCGGAGTCTACCTGGCATTCCAGCTTCCGATTGATGTCTTCCCCGACCTCACCGCCCCTACCGTTACGGTGATGGCCGAGGTCCACAATATGGCCCCGGAAGAGGTCGAAACCCTCGTGACCTTCCCTATTGAGACGGCGCTGAATGGTGCGACGGGAGTCAGGAGGGTACGGTCGGTTTCGGGGATCGGCAGCTCGATTGTCTGGGTGGAGTTCGACTGGGGTACAGACATTTATCGAGCCCGCCAGATCGTATCAGAGAAACTCCAGTTGACCCAAAGCACCCTGCCGCCGGACATTCCCGCGCCGGTACTCGCACCTATCTCTTCAATCATGGGTGAGATCATGTTGATTGGCGTTACAGGACGACCCGACCAATCCATGGAGATGAGGACCATTTCCGACTGGACGATCCGGCGCCGCATTCTTGCCGTTGCGGGGGTCTCGCAGGTCATACCTCTGGGAGGAGAGGTGCAGCAGTATCAAGTCCTGGTTGACCCAGAACGCCTGCGCGCGTATGGACTGACCCTGGACGATGTCCAAAGGGGCGCAGCCTCTGCCAGTCAAAATTCGTCGGGAGGATTCTACACTCGTTCGGGCAAGGAATTCCTGATTCGAGGATTGGGACGTGTGCAAAACCTAGAACAGCTTCGCCGGACCCCGATTGGGGGTTCATCCAGCCCAGCTGTTCGCTTGGACGATGTTGCAGAGGTAGTCATCGGCCCAAAAGTCAGGCGTGGAGTGGGCTCGATAAACGGCGAAGAGGGGGTGGTTCTGGCCGTTTTGAAACAGCCGGAAGCAGACACTCTGGCACTGACAGAACAGATCGACAGGATACTGGATGAGATCGAGACGTCGCTGCCTGATGGGATCGGCATTGAACGCTTCATTTTCCGCCAGTCAGACTTCATCGAGTTGGCGGTATCAAATGTCTTAAGGGCCCTGAGGGATGGGGCCATTCTTGTGGTAGTGATCCTATTCCTATTCCTACTCAACTTTCGGACTACTTTTATTTCTATCACCGCCATCCCGCTCTCTCTGATCTTCACGGTCGGAATCTTCTGGTTCTTCGGAGTGACCATCAACACAATGACGCTGGGAGGGATGGCAATCGCAATCGGAGCCTTGGTGGATGACGCGATCATCGACGTCGAAAACGTCTTTCGGCGCCTTCGGATCAACCTGAAAAGAGGTGGGGACAGAAAGTCCGATAACCAGGTTATCTACGAGGCCTCGAGTGAAGTGCGCTATCCGATCATGTTCGCAACCTTAATTGTGATCGTGGTATTCGTTCCACTTTTCGCCCTGACTGGTCTCGAAGGAAGAATGCTGCGTCCTCTAGGTATCTCATACATTGTGTCAATCTTCGGTTCTTTCCTGGTCGCTTTGACTGTGACTCCTGCGCTCTGCTCTTTTCTCCTTCCAAGGTCGAAGGCACTCTACCGCGATCAAGAAGCCTGGTTATCTCGAAGAATAAAAGAATGCTACTCACCACTCTTGAGTCTGTCTCTTGCCAGGCCGATGCACATTCTGGCTTTAGCCATGATCCTTCTCATTCCCGCCCTGGTTTCGGTGCCATTCATGGGGCGGACCTTCTTGCCCGAGTTCAATGAGGGGACACTCACCATCACACAGGTCACCCTCCCTGGAACCTCATTGGAGGAGTCTGACCGTTTGGGTCAGACGGCGGAGCAGATCCTGCTCTCTAACCCTGAGGTGCTGTCGACATCCAGGCGTACTGGCAGAGCCGAACTGGACGAACACGCTCAGGAGGTCAATGGTGCAGAGATTGACCTTCGTTTCCATCTCCAAGAAAGGAACCGGAGTGAGTTTCTGGCCGCCTTGAGAAGTCAACTTACCGTCATCCCCGGTACGACATTTAGCATTGGGCAACCGATCAGTCACCGAATCGATCATATGCTTTCAGGGACGCGTGCTGCGGTAGCTGTCAAGCTATTTGGCCCCGACCTGTTGACCCTACGGTCCCTGGCTGGGCGCATCCGGGACGTGATGGCCGAGGTTCCTGGGGTTGTCGATCTGCAGATCGAGCCGCAGACGCACGTTCCGCAGCTTCAAATCCGGTTTGATAGAGATGCGATCGCTGCTCACGGCCTGTCGATGGATGCAGTCAATAAGGTGGTTGACGTGGGGCTGAACGGCGAGGTCGTGGGTCAGATCTTTGAGGGGCAACGAGCCTGGGATCTGGTAGTCAAGTTTCCCCAAGATGCCAGGAGTGACCCGGAGTCAATAGAGAGGATTCGTGTCGCATCCCCGTCCGGAACCTCTGTCCCACTGATGCAGCTGGCTGATATCCGTCTAGATTCGGGTCCCAACCGGATCAGCCGGGAGAATGTGCAGCGGAAAATCGTCGTTCAGTGTAATGTGGCTGAAAGAGATCTTCGGACGACGGTCAACGAAATACGAACTGTCGTAAGGAATGAGGTCCACTTACCTGAAGAGTATTATGTCGTGTATGGAGGGCAGTTCGAAAGCGAAGCAGAGGCCAGCCGCTTGGTTGGGATACTTTCACTTCTGGCTATCCTGGCTGTTTTCTTTCTACTTTACGTCGCCTTTGCCAGTTTCAGGCTGGCGATCCTGATGATGAGCAATCTCCCCCTGGCGCTGATCGGTGGAGTTGCGGCGGTCTTCATCAGCGGTGGTGTTCTCAGTATTGCTTCAATGGTCGGATTTATCACCCTACTGGGAATTGCCACTCGTAACGGAATCCTCCTGGTCTCTCGTTATGAAGATCTATTGAAGGAGGGCAAATCATTACAGGAGGCAATCCTCGAGGGCTCGATGGACCGGTTGAATCCCATTCTGATGACGGCCCTTACGGCGGGGCTTGCTTTGATACCGTTAGCACTAACCGGTCACCGACCAGGTAACGAAATCCAGTCACCTTTGGCTGTGGTCGTCTTAGGGGGGCTACTCTCCTCAACCTTTTTGAATATGATAGTTGTTCCTGCGCTCTGTTCTCGCTTCTACCCTAAAGGTCGGGGACAGCATCAGTCCATGAGTATTGAGACGTTGAATTCTTAAAACGAATTGATGGGGTGAATATGAAAAGACCGTTAGTAATTCTTATTGTAAGCACGCTCTTCTTTCTTTTTCTCCTGGCGCACGGCGAGGAGAAAACTGGGATATTGATCGATGCAAAATGCGGGGCGAACCTGGCGGATCAGCCGTCTAAAGCTCAAGCACATCCGGTTTCCTGCGCATTGGACAGCAAAGACAGTGGATTCGGAATCATTGCAGACGAGAAGTTTTTCCGTTTTGATGATTTCGGAAACAAACAGGCACTACTTTTGCTCAAAGCAACTCAAAAGGAATCGAATCTCAAGGTTCGTGTCGGAGGGCACTTTGAAGGAAACCTCATTAAAGTAAGTGAGATCGAAACTGTAGAGTAACCGAAAAGAGTCCGGAGAACAGAACCTCGCTGAAGCGCAAGTCTCTAACCCGCTTTTCTCACCAGGTTGCGTAGCGAGGCGACGGAGGCGCCGTCCTGACAAGGCGTCGCGACCGAGGCCTCCGCAGTCGTACTCGACAGTCCGTCGAGGAGGCCGACCGAGCGCAACGTAGTCAGGCCCGGGCTTGAACGGTCCATCGGAGTTGTGCAACTCCAGCAAGGGCCGCCGAAGGCGCGGATGCATCCGGTGACGCAGCAGCCAGTTGGTGAGAAATGCGGGCTAAGGGAAGATCCCCAGCTGCATATAAGAAATGGCGACCCGGTTGATTGCCAGGACGAAGGCTGCCATTCTCAGTGTATCGACGCCTTCAGTGGAGTGCATAACCTCTCGAATATTGTCGTAAGCATTGATCATCGTATCTTCAAGACCTGAGTTGACGAGGTCTATTTCATCAGCACCACGTATAACTTGCGATTTCTCTTCCTCAGAAAGACTTCGGTCTGTCAGGCGTTCCACGGTGTTCAATATTGACAAATTCGAGGCCTCTTCGAAGCGCTTACTCAATCTTCCGAAGCGGACATGACTGAGGTTCTTCAGCCACTCGAAATAGGAAACTGTCACCCCACCGGCGTTCATGTACACATCAGGCACTACCAAGACGCCTTTTTGATGAAGAATCTGCTCTCCTTCCGTAGTTGTCGGGCCGTTGGCTGCTTCGGCCACGATCTTGGCCTTTATCCTGGGAGCGTTTTCTCCCGTGATTTGACGTTCCAAAGCCGCTGGAATCAGGATGTCACACTCGTACTCGAGGGCATCCTGGCTGGAATGCAGATTCTGAGAGCCGGGAAAGTTGAGAATGGATCCAGTCGCTTTTCGGTGTTCTTGCACCGCTCTGGGATCGAGGCCGGCCGGGGCTGCTATCGCTCCATCATATTCAGCAATAGCGACAATCCTGGCACCTGCGTCGTAGAACGAAGTCGCGCAATGATACCCGGCGTTTCCCAAACCCTGGATTACAACCGTTTTCCCCTCCACCCCTGTGGAGAGCCCAAGCTTCTTCATATCCTCAGCGTAAGAGAGCAGGTGCCGAATTCCATAAAAAACACCTCGCCCCGTAGCTTCAGTCCTTCCTCGAACTCCGCCCTGCTCTACCGGCTTACCTGTCACACAGGCTGCTGCATCAATCTGTCCTGGATTCAGAGCCGAGTAGGTGTCAAAGATCCAGGCCATTTCCCTGGCCCCGGTCCCGTAGTCCGGAGCCGGCACATCGATCCCAGGGCCGATGAAGTTCTTCTTCACAAGCTCTGTGGTGTAACGGCGCGTGATTCTCTCCAACTGGTCGGGCTCGTAATTCCTCGGTTCGATCCTGACCCCTCCCTTCGCGCCACCATAAGGGACCTCAACCAATGCACACTTGTATGTCATCAAAGCCGCCAGTGCTTTCACTTCATCTTCATGCACCATCTCGCTGGAACGAATTCCACCTTTGACCGGAACCTTGTGATGACTGTGCTGGACCCGGAAGGCACTTATGATCTCGTAACGGTCTTTGTCAAACTTTACGGGAAATCTCATCTCGTAAACGCTGTTGCAGCCTCTGATCTGTTGAAGCAGAAGGGGCGAATGGCTGGTCAACCTTGCCGCCTCATCAAAAAACGCCAAAACCGTCTGAAAAAAAGAGAGTTTGCTTTCACTCATCTCAGCCTGCCTTTCGTGGTGTCCAGGTCGCCCACAGACTGAGGTTAGCACACCGCCAGCGAGATTGGTCTGCTCATGGAACGAGGATGCAATGAATGAGCAGTTCCCTGCTATAACAGGGCCTTTACTATCTCTATCTGATCTCCGATACGCTCGCGAAGTTTTCTGATATCTTCAGGGCCTGCGGACTCAGGCAGCGAGTTATCCACATCGAGTAGTTTTTCTGCTTCTGCTATCACCGCCCCGTACTGGGCACTCTTTCTCTGCTTCAGACGCTCGGTCAATTCTCTCAGTGTATACAAGTATTCATAGTCTTCCTGGGCATCCCGCAGGACTTCGAGCCTCACCGAGCTGAGCAGTTTCCCTCCTGGCCCCGGGTAAGCAAAATGCCCGTCCCCGTTGCCCATCGGATGGCTCATCGTCTCCCAGGGGACATGAGGCCATTTCTTGTCTAGAGTTTCTTCTTTTTTGACGTTGTATGGCCAGAAATCGGTCGACCAGTAAGCGAGACCGTCAAGTTTACGCGCCCAGGCGCGCCAGTGTATCTCCCTAAGGTTCACAGCCGGCCTGTCGATTACGCAGTCTATGTAATCATGGTAAGCCCAGCACTGCTCACCCGCTGCGTGACGCTCGGCAATCGCTTGATCCCATTCTGGAGGAGGCACGTAGCCCGGGCACCAGATGTCGAGCACTCCTTCGAGCGGCGCTTTTTTCCCTTCCTTCCAGGAATTGTAGAAATTGCTTCCCCCTCCCTTCTGCAGTATCCGCAGGCCGGGAATTCGATCTTTCATCATCGTGTAAAAGGGCTTGGTCACCTCGGCAGAGACCTCGTTCAACGGCTCGACCAAAGCATATTTAAAGAGCCCCTCCTCCTTGAGGTGATCAGCATAAACGGCAAGAACATCTAACGCCTTATCCAAGCCTTCAGACGTGAGCACTCTGACATTGGCGAAACTTATGTCGAAAACGTTGAGTCCCCGCTCCAGGCAGAACCGAATGTTCTGATCCACCAGCGAATAATCGTAAGAGCCTTGAGCTTCTGAAAAGGTAATGAAGTCTGAGCCTGCGTTGGGCTGGCCGATTCTGTATTTCAGGTGAAAATTGCAGGCCGCCCTGTATTCTTCGGGAGTCATCTGCCTGTCGTAGAAACTTTCCCAGGAGCCTCTATTGAACCGGAAAAACTCGTTGATATGTGGGGTGACGGAAATATGGAAGTCCCGCACCTGCAGCAAGAGATTCATTTTGAGTGGATGTGAATTAGCGGGAGCTATCGTCACCACTCCCCTGTAGCTTCCGGCCGGCGTGCCTTTAGGTACATACACGGTAATCCAAAAGGGCTGCAAGAGCTGTTCGGCTTTGATCCCTTTGAAGTAAGGTTCCACGGGTGGAACCAGGGGGTCGGCCCACCAGCCGATGTACTCATGCTCGTAAGTGGGAAGTTTGGTATGGACATAACCGACCGCACTCACCTCAACGTTACTGCTTCCGATTGAAGCGTTCATCTCGCTGTTGGAGAGATCACTCACTGTGATCCGGATATCGCGCAGATCTTTCTTGAAGGGCAGGACAACTAGCTGGAATCCCTCATACTCATGCCCGCAGGCCGATATCTTCACTTGATCCGTGATCTCGCCGGTAAAGGGTTTGTTCCTGCGCAGTTTAACGAGGTTAGATTCCACGCCCAGGCCGTACTCGAGTTCCGTTCCATGGTCTGATCTGAGACCGTAGACTCGGAATGTGCCCATCCTGTGCCCCAACTTGCCGATCCGTTTCTCAAGTTGATCAACCCCGTTGGTTAGATTTGTCCAGGACCCTGGCTGCTGTTCCCTATTTGCCTCGCCGATGAGTCTCTGCAAGTCTTTCTTGATCTCGCTGAGTTCCATTCGTAGAAGCTCGTCGGCCTCACGTGAGCCCGGAGGCTCGGGCTCTTCGTCGAGCATCTCCAGCTGAGTCTTGAGCTCCGAGAGCTTTTCCCTATTGGCCGCGACGGTGAAAAGGAAGCCGGTGCGGAGATATACCGTATCGCTCTCAGGACAGGAGAGCTCAACAGTAATGTAGTGCTCACCCTCCTCCTTTATCTGGTATGACGCGGCCGTCTTCTTTTCCTTACTTTCCTGGAGTTCTATTTGGGTTGAGAAAGAGTAGGGATCACCAGCCAAGTCCAGGCTCTCGAGTGTCACAAAACGGTATAGTCGGTAGTCATAGACCACATCTTTCAGAGGATATATTCTTACGGTCGCCAGAACAGTCCGCGGTTGACTGCTGTTGTTTAGCACCTCGAGTTCTGCCGAGTTACTCCCCATGGTCAGATCGCCGAAATCGAGTATCCTGCAGACCGGGTCCGTTGCCTCCCCGAAAACCAGTGTTCCTTTCCACTCACTGTTCTCGTTGCCGATACCGTTTCTTCGGTTCAACTGCAGAGTGATGCTGTCCCCCACGGATGGTTCTCTACCCAGTATCTCGCCCACAAAGGTCGCCCGTTCCTGGACCCAGTGGTCATCGTATGGCAAGGAGAAGTACTCCCAGTGAGGAAACACCTCCTTGCCTTCGACAATGAAAAATGCGAGAGGCCTGCTGCGGATTTTGTTTATTGCCTCTCTATCCGGGTAGAAGGCGTCCCTGTAATACCCCCCGATTCGCCTCAGTCTCTCCATCTGTGAGTTGTAGCATTTGAACCCAAGATGGAGTCTCCAGGCTCCCTTTCCGTGCCAGGCCTCCTGGTCGCTATAAAGCAGGAAGACTTCAGTTTCTTGAGTATTGCCATACCTGCCATCTATCGCATGGAAAGCAGTAATGCGGCTTGCCTTTTCCCAGCAATGGTCATCCAACCTCCCATCCACAATGGGGTGGGTCAAACCGGGGACGCCATAGTTCTTTTTTCCGTCCACTACCCGGATTAGATTGGTCGGAACAGGTGTCTTCTCGCCGAAAACCAAAGGTGCGAACAGCAAGAGACCCATGGACATGGTTAAAAGGAGATAAGGCTTCTTGTACATTGTGAACTCCTTAAGATTAATTCTCCCAGGGAGATCTGCGAATAACTCCCGCTAAACAGCCATTTCTGAACGTGTGAGCCACCCAGGGGAATGCGGCATCTTTTCAGCCTGTTTTCTGATCTTGGACTCAAGCGTTCGCCTTGTTGGTTTTGAGTCTGTCAACATCCCTGACACATTCGGGTTCAACCCCGACAGTGTCCCGAACCCAGTTGAAAGGGGATGGCCGTTCGCGTCCAACATGATTCTATGTTACCTCCCGCTTTTCTCCTATGGCCTGGGCAAGCAGAACCTGCCAGAAGAGGCGATATGCTGAAATTTCTCAGACGCCTCGGATGCGTCTTGCTGGTGTCGATTGAGCCAACCGGCCAGGATGAAGCTGAGCAAGTGCCAGGGATGCACATAAAGGGGACATAAAGGGGACAGGCTGGTTCTCATTCGGAATAGCACCGGCATGGGCTCACAAGGGGAGCGTTGATCAAAAACGCGAATCAGCGAGAGGAACACGATCAAACAGCTCTCGACAGGCGGCAAACACCGCGCAAAACCAAGCTTGACACTGTCCCCGATCTTCGAAAACCACAAATAGAGTCCCTATGGAATCTCACGTGGCGCGTCCCACCGCACTTTGTACAGACGTTCGCCGGGAAGTTCGATCACACGGTCTGACACCCCGAAGCGAATCGCCTCGCTCCACCAGTTCTGACCGGCTTTCTGATAGATCCGCAGCCCCGTCAGAGGGTGCTCATCGATGGATTTGACCTTTGGAAGGTCACCAAGTTTATCGTCCTTCAAGAAGACACCGTCCTCTATCACGAAGCGGTAAACATTTGTGTTGGTTGTGACGTACAGAGAGCGATGGTCACGTGCCGGAGAGAGGTCATGCCCACCAGGAGTCGGGAGATCCCAGCGACGCTCCACCTGCAGAACTGTGTTTCTTCCCTGCCGTGTAACCTGGATCAGCTTGAGTTCCTCGCTTCCGAGTGCCCATAGACGATTCCTTGTGGTATCCCAGTGTGCTCCGTGAGCTCCGTGGAGAGGAATCTGCGTCAGTGGATCGATATTGGTGCCCGAACCGTCGGATATTGAAAACACCAGCAATTGGTCTCCCCCAAAGCTGGAAGCAACCGCGATGCGCTCACCGGGGAGAAGACAGGCGCTGTGCGCGTTGGTGGCTTGTGTGTAAAAGACAGTCCGTTTATCTGAGCGCCTGACCAGTGCGACACCGCCCGCGGAAGACGTGATCAAGATGAACTCACCAAACGGCTTGCACTCATCCGTCGTGCGAAAATCCGAACGAATTTCAGGCAGTATCTCAGGCGAGTCGCTTGCTCGCCAACTCCATTTCTTGATCACCCCGTCCGCGCCTGCGGCCGCTGAGTCAATAATGAAGACCTCATCCCCACCTGAGCAAATCAAGTCGCTGGTTGACGCCTTGGCTGCTGATGAAGTTCCTTGGAGAAGGAATAGCAGGAACCAGAAGATGATCACAACCTTCAGGCAGCCAAATCGTCTCATATGAGATAGCTCCTCAGGTTCCCCCCGGTCCGGTCATCAGACCGGGCATTCAATCCAAACTAACCAATCTGATGGTTACCCACTCGGGGGACGGCTCTAGAAGACTTCAGGCAACATGTTAAGCAACTCTGAATCTGATGACAAGAGTTCCTTTACGCGAGGGGGCGGCGATGTCGAAGACGACCGCACTCGGCTTGCATGCGCTTTCACCTGGGCTGCTAGTCGAATAGGCAGCTATCCGGTGCCTGTCTCTTTTTCCTCATATAGGAACAGCGAAGATTAACAGTGCAATCCGGCATCCGCCTTCGCTCTTCGAGCTATGGAGGAAAGGTCCGCCATTTGTCACTTGTCATTTGTCATTTGTCATTTGTCACTGGTACCAGGTACTTCAATGGACTTAAGAACCTCTACGGCGCGAATCCCTTTAGTTGAATGCGCCTTGTCTTCCACGGCCGAGGATTGTAGTCTACCCGGACATGGTACGTCTCAATTTCAAGACGGCCTTCAGAATCGGTCAAGTCTCCACTGCTATTGTGCTTCATGCCGTCACCCTGATATCCGTTGCGCTGGGCGTCGAACCGGCACCGTCCCAAACCAACATCTTGTTCATACTGGCTGACGATCTGGGATACGGTGATCTGGGTTGCTACGGGCGGCAGGATATCAGCACTCCGAACCTGGATCGGTTAGCTGAACAAGGGGTCAGGTTCACGAGCCACTACGCGAATGGACCTGAATGCACCCCAACCCGAACCGCTTTTTTGACAGGTCGTTATCAGCAGTGGGTCGGAGGGCTGGAGTGTGCTATCGGAACGGGTAATGTGGGCCGGTACGATGACGCGGCACGTTTGCGGGAGAAGAATGCGCTCGGATTGCCTGTCGAGGAACAGACCATTGTCCGACTGCTTAAGGAAGCCGGTTACAGTACGGCGCTGACAGGAAAATGGCATCTGGGTTACGAACCACATTTTGCCCCCCATCTTCACGGCTTTGACTATGCCTTCTACTGCATAGGTGGGGGCATGGATTACTTTCACTACCTGGACAACGTCGCCGGATACAATCTCTTTCTGAATGGCAATCCGGTGCGGCGGGAAGGATATTTCACCGATCTGATGACCGATGAGGCCGTTTCGTTTCTCGAGCGTAACGGGAAGGAACCGTTCTTCCTATACGTCCCTTATACGGCACCTCACTCACCGTTTCAGGGGCCCAATGATCGCCAGAAAGATCCTCTGCCGCTGGATTCGCCTCTGTGGAACCAGTCCAAGGCGCCGGCCGACGTGTATGTTGCCATGATTGAGCAGATGGACAAGGGAATCGGCCGCATTCTGGATGCCCTCGACAGCATGGGGCTTACGGAGAATACAGTGATCTTCTTCGCGGGTGATAACGGGGGGACCCGCAGCGCTCGAAATGAGCCCTTTTCAGGTATCAAAGGAAGTACGTTCGAGGGCGGTATCCGGGTGCCGGCTGTGGTCAAGTGGCAGGGAGTGGTGCCTGCCCGAATCGTTTCCGATCAGGTCTGCGTTACCTTCGACTTTACGACTTCGATTGCCCGTATTGCGGGGATCAGTCCCTCGACTGAAAAGCCCTTCGAAGGGATCGACATTGTCCGGCACATCGTCGAAGGGGAAGAAGACTTCGATCGAACTCTCTATTGGCGAAAGCCGCGTGGGGAGACGGTATGGAAAGGGGTTCGCCAGGGGTCACTTAAGTATGTGGGTGAACGGCGGGGAGATGAATTCCAGGAGTACTTGTTCGATCTCTCCTCGGATGCAGCCGAGGAAAACAATCTTAAGGACGCTCGACCGGAAGGTTTCGCCCGGCTAAAGCGACTTTATGATGTCTGGGAGGAAGAGGTGCGAAGAAATCGGCGCGGCCGGCCTGAATAACCTTTTCCGCTCCCTTAATCAGCAAGTGTAGTAGGCCAGCGATCTTCAAGTGTCCAATTTCGCGGTCGATGGGTACTTTCCAGGTAATGAATCGTGATGAGCAGGGATCTCTGATTGGACCTGGAAGGCTGATTTCTCGCGATTTCGGATTCAAATGCACTACGGGGATCTCAGTTTAAGTCAGTAGCTCGTCCGGCAGAATCTCGGTTAGGAACCCGACCGAGTCACTTTGAGGCGACCGGCATAGTCGCGAACTGACCGGGTCTGGTCTGGATCACGGTTGCGGCGATTAGACCGTCGGCTGTCACATCCAGGCGTCCCCTGAACTTCGAGAAGTCAATCTGCACATCCCACTCGAACTCGTGAACGAAGAGAGCGATCTGCCCCATTGGGACGAGACCTTCCTGAGCTGTAGCCAGCAGTTTTCCATCCAGATCGAGTAACTGGAGATTCAACTTGACAGCACTGTTCTCCAGGTTCATGACTGCAATTCCAGTGCTCACTTTGGGATTGTCGCTTGCTTCCATCGGCGCAGTGAATCCCTGGTCCAAGGTCTGGCTGGAACCGACGCTCGCCAGACCAACGGGTCCGCCAAACACAACTACACCGGCCAACGGTTTATCACAGGTAACCGTAACTGTTCCTACAGCCAGAGTTCCCTTTCCGTCTGTCTCCAAGTTCCTCAATGCGCCGGCTGGAAGAACCAGGCTCTTCTCCCCGGCTACTGATTCACCATTCAGATCCACGGTCATTGCCGTGCCGTCGCTTTTTCGTAGGGAAAGGTTCGCGTTTGCTGACTGACTGGAATCAAGGTTCATTAGCAGGATTCCGCTGAAGATGCTGGAGTTACCTACTGTGCCGTCAGCGAATTGCGCGAAATAGAGCTTCTCGTCGTCATTTTGTGCCGGCTGAAACTTCGTCAAGGTCACGGGCATAGTGAGAAACTCGCCGGGATGAGTCTGCAGAACCGTTCCTGAGATGCGTCCCGATGGAGTTGCGATGATCTGCCCGCGAAAATCAGAGAAGTCCGGAGCGGACCCCTGCCATTCCAACTCGTTCAGGAATCGCGCCAGCTGTCCCATAGGCGGCAACTCAATTTGTGCGATTGCCAACTGAGTACGATCGCTGTCATAGAGCGTAACGGTAACTGTCACGTCGCTGCCTTCAAGGCTCATGATCGCGATTCCGGTATTGATCGATTTCCCCTTGTTGGATTCCACCGGAGCCAGAAAGCCGTTCGCCGAGGCTTCACTACTGCCGACACCTGCTACTCCGGCGTTGCCCGCAAACACGATCACTCCGGCCAGCGGCTGGTTTGAGGAGACGACCACTGAGCCAGCCTGCAGAGGACCCTCGCCATCGGTTTCGAGCACAGCCACGCCATCAGCCGGAATGCTGACAGTCACTTCGCCCGAAACATCCTGGCCATTCAGGTCCACGTTCAGTGCATTCCCGCTGCCGGCTCGGAGCGAAACCACGGCAGTGGCATGACTGGAGTCGCTGAGATTGAGAAGCCAAATCTGACTGGTGATGAAAGTGGCTCCCGACTTCCCATCCCCAAACTGGGCGAAATTGAGCAGGTATTCCTCTTCCGGGACCTCCAGTCGATAAAGACTCCCTTCCGTACCGGCCCAGACTGCGCCGACGTTTGACTCGACCGCCAGGGACAACACCTGGCTCACGTCCAAGCCTTGATTGATCGCAGTCCAGCTGGAGCCACCGTTCGTGCTTCGAAACACGCCTCCACCATCCGTGCCCGCGTAAATGGTCGATGGGCTGTTTGGGTCGATCGCCAGTGAGAATACGGACTTGTTAGTGAGCCCCGTGTTCACCTGAGACCAGTTGGCTCCACCATTCGTACTGCGAAAGACCCCGTTGTCAGGTGTCGCGAAATAGACCGTGGATGGAGTCTCGGGGTCAATGACAACTTGATTCGCCATATTTGTGTGAACCTGCGTCCAGGTCTCCCCTCTGTCGGTACTTCGAGATACACCGGGAGTCCAGTCATAATTAGAGCAAACATAGAGCGTAGACGGATTGGCCGGATCAACCGCTATCGACGAGATCGAGTATGTCTTCAAGCCTGAATTGATGGCGACCCACGTTTCTCCGTTGTCGTCCGAACGCTCCATCCCCCAGCCGCCTGTATACAAGATGCCGGGTTCCACTGGATCAACGGCAACTGCCGAGACGTAGAGCAGTGGGTTCGAGGTTCCCTCCCAGGTATCGAACCCGTCTTCGCTGACAAGCAGCCCGCCCAGTCCGCCGCCCACCCCGGCGTAGACAGTGGATGAGTCGGTGGGGTCAAATGCGATTGAGGCGATCGCTGGTGGCGTCGCAAGGTAGACACTCATAGCCACAGGAATGTGATCCCAGGTGCGTCCATTATCGCCGCTACGGAGAATTCCCCCCTTGTTTGAACCCGCGTAGACAACCGTAGGACTGTTAGTAACGGTGCTAATTGTTTGAACCGTATGGGCTGCCAACCCCCGATTAGCAGGAGTCCAGCTATCGCCACTGTTGGTGGTCTTATAGACCCCGGCAATTCTGGTGCCGGCAAGGAGCTCTAATGGATCTGCGGGATTGATGGCCAGGGAATGAACATGGGGTTGTGTGGGCGGGATATCACCGGTGATGTTTTTCCAGTGATCGCCGCCGTCCCTGCTGCGAAAAATGCCGCCTCCAAGAGTGCTTCCTGCAGCATAGACATTGGACGGGTTCTCAGGATCGAGTACGACTGAGCCAGCCCCGAAGTATTGCGGCATTCCGGAGTAACGGAGTGCTTCCCAGCTGCTGCCGTCGTCGGTACTTCGGTACAGAGCACCGTCTGACCAGCCTACCCCGGCAAAGATGATGGACGGAGTTTCGGGATTGATCGCCCACGTTACCACGTGACCCGGTAGACCGCCGCTCAACGATGTCCAGCTGTTTCCCCCGTTCTCACTTCGATAGCTGCTGCCTTGGTGCGATCCGGCGTAGATCCTGGACGAGTCGGTCGGATCGACGACCAGCGAATAGATATCCATGCTACCCAGTCCGGAGCTCCGTTGAGCCCAGGAACCTCCGCCGTTAGTGCTGCGAAATATACCCTCTTCTTGTGTCCCGGCATAAACCGTATTGGGCTGTTGCGGATCGATGGCCAGCGCCCAGACTCGATAATCAAGTAAGCCTACGTTACTACTAGCCCAGCTATCCCCGCCGTTCGTACTCCAAAATATACCTCCTTCAAAGGTTCCCACAAGGACATTCGAGGGATTGACGGGATTCACGGCGACGCAAGTTACCACCAGGTTGGTCAGACCCTGGTTGATCCTGGTCCAGTTCGCTCCCCCGTCAAGGCTGCGGAATACGCCTCCTCCCCAGGTTCCGGCATAGACGCGTGAGGGGGTCTTTGGATCATAGGCGACGACCCGAACATCCCCTCCCTCCGGTCCTTTTGAAACCCAGATCGGTTCTTCAGCAAGGATAGATGCGGTCCAGAACCCAATCCAAATAACTGAAAACAGAAGTGCGCAGGAGGTTGGTCGAAGACTTCGTTGCATGACGCGACCCCTTTCCCGACGTTGCTGGTGAACAACCCAGTTATGATCACTGTGGCAACAGGTTGGAGACTGGATTGGTCGAACCTGAGAAGTGCCGCAGCTTTTCTCGGGTAACACCCTGACGAACAGACATGCTCGGCAGGTGCTGTCCGATTAGAGTTCCGATCTGAAAGTCATTCCAACCAATAAACGACTTTACGAAATTGAGAACGAAGAATCTCCAATGCGTCCGATAATAGGTCCGATCCAGATCAGCGTCAAGATGACGAATTGCCTCACAAGAAATGGATTCGCAACGGGCAAGAATCAACCTGTCCCTTTCGACCTCACAATAAATGGATTCGCAACGAGCACTGGAGAATGTTTGATTCCGACATCAGGCTCAGACTTCCTTACCTCGACGGCCGTTTGTGAAACGCGAGGGCTTCCCGTATTCGGCTGATTCGCAAGGCCTTGTGCAGATTGTGGTGACTGGGAGTGGCAATCGGTCAACCGGAAGAATAGGATGACACCTTTCTTAATAGAAACTGTTCGATCAAACAGGAAAGGAAGGCATCATCCCACAGGCTATTTTACCCCTCATTCCGGAAGGTGCAAGTCAAGTCAGCGACTTGGTGAGCGTTCATCGTGACGGCGACTCGTGGACGTACTTCGTCGGTATT
>JAUVSF010000563.1 GCA_030597245.1 Acidobacteriota bacterium | reverse complement strand
TTCCAAACGAACGAAGAATCATGGCAGCCCTCTGTAAGTTGTCACTCAGCAGATCTCAATCTCTATGGTCAGTCGAGATCTCAGGAGAGGAAAGGGGTTCACCTGGAGGCGTGTTCTAGTTCAGGTCCCCCAGTGTGTCTCATGCGCTCGAAAGTGTTTTCCCACTGCGACGTGTCGCGGGGGAGTTCGAGCCTGATTGTCCATCGAACGGGACGTTGAATTCCATCAAATTCGCTGAAGTCACCGAACTCCTCCCGAAGGGTCACCCAGTCCCTGGAATCCGCAGCGTCAGGCGCACGTGAATGTCTAATTACCGAACGGAATCTCGTGGCTACATGGTGAAAAGTCTCCGGCTCAAAGAACAATTCCGCCTCTCGGCTACCACCCACGTGATATCTCAAAACCAACAATTCCTTCCCATCAATCTTCCTTCGCTCCAGGGACTTCACCTTGCATAGCGTCTTCAACTGGAGTATTAACTTAAATGATAAGAGTCAGCCCGAGGATACAAGATGCCCCAAAATCGCGGTTTGATCTCCCTGAGCGAGCCCTGGAGTGCGCGTGCCTTGGTACCGCCTTTTCGTTTTTTCCAATCTATAAAGAGGCTGAAGCAAGCCTCAGCACTCCAAGGACTTCGTCGCCGTTGATGCCAAGGCTACGGAGGGACGCCTCCTTTCCCCTCAGCGGGGTGTCAGTGAAGTTGAGGAACTCCACTCAGAACTCCAGCGCATTCGATTCCGTCACCGCAAAGTTCCTAAGAACAGAGATATCGAGGTTCACCCAGGTCGGCCCACGCAAGGGCCGGAGCAACGGAGAGTCCGAGTTGCAAGAATCGGGCGGGCCACCCGCCATTGTCCCTGAAGCCTCTACTTGAACACGAGGGAATGAGCACAAACCGCCAAATGAAGACGAACTCAAAGAAAATCGAAAAACTGTACCTGTCCCCTTCTTACCCTTCTTAACCCAATGTCTTCGCTCAGTATACCGCCCCGATCCGATACTCCTTCAGCGTCGGTTGTGAATACCTGAGAGCCATCCAGCCGACACCGACGATAAACCTGCCCCACGCTCAATCAATTCTAATAAACAGTGACGAATAGCTTCTCTTCGTTCCCGTTATTTGTGCTAATCGTGATGCTGTAGTCGCCAATTACCTCAGGATCCGGAGAAAACTGTACCAGCAGAAGACCGACGGGTACTCCGGTAATAAACGCGTTCGTCTCGGTCGAAGGTCCGAATGTGTTCAGAGCAAAGTTCGCGGCTCCAGCAGGTGGAAGGATCCACACTTGGCCCACCGTCGCGCCACGATCGACATCGATCAAACGTCCGTGGGTTGGGTTGGTCATCTCAAGATCCACTCCGAGCAGCGGTGCGGATCGTTTACTCCAAAGGTAGAGGCCTAGTTGCCGTGCGTCGTTCCCTAATTCGACGGTTTGGTAGAGAGGATTGAAGAAGGGAGGCGGAGGGCCAGGCGGTCCACTGAAAATGCTAACTGCGTTTACACTCGGCCGCGCCTTCGGGATGATCTGGACAAATCCGACACCACTGAGAACTTCGTCCGATGCTGGGTCAGGATTAATAGTAATCGAGACCGGATAGCGGCCCGGTGACGGATTCCTGAAGCCAAACAGGAGCAAATGGACCTGCTTCGGGCCCGGACCACTGGCACCGGGCATCCAATCGCTTAACAGGGTCAGCGTGATCGTGTTGCCTACAATATCAGTCTGCCAGGGGAAAGGGATGAGCGGGCTCTGTGGCCATCCCTGCAAAATCACGACGGTGTTGCCGTCGTTCCCCGTGTTGATAAAATCATAGGGCAGGACCACTTCGACCGTACCCCCTTGCTTGATACCGACACCATCGATCGAGGGATTTCGATTCATGAATGTCACCACGAAATCGGAGACAGCTTTGGCCGTCGTGCCATCCGGTGCCACAGGTGCTTTCGCGATTGTAACGTTAAGCGCACTGCTCGGAGCTGCGGCTAGCGCCAGCGGCATAGATGAAACGACCAAAAATACCATGAGGACGAGTGAATAGAGATAACGCATAGAATTCCTCCCAGAGTTCCTAGTTTGAGCTACAAGACCTCTGCCCGTTAGGATGTGTAGTTCAGGGTTACAGCGGTCATTGCTTGAGGTGTTAGAAAGGAGTGACGGTGAATGACGAAGACCGTCAGTCTGAGGACAAGTCTTGACTGTAAATTATGTAACTAATTATTAACGAATATAGCAATGCTATACTGTCGGATTTCAAACCGTAATCTTTGTGAGACGGAAACAGGCCGCCTCTCTGCTCTGAGTGGCGAGGGTACGCAGTTTGGGAGAAAGATCAACTACTACAGGCCGGATGAGATCGACTGGGAGACTTCCATCGCAGGCGGACCCCTATCCCACGGCTTTGCTGAAAATCTATCAGGCGGAAGGGAGCAGCCTACACGGGAGAAAACTGGCTGCAGGCGAATAAGAGCAGAATAGTTTGTGGTTCACACTTGTCCCTAGCCAAGAAGATCGTGTCCGCCTAAATACAGGAGATTGCGAGGGGAACACTTTTGGCTTATCAGTGTACCTGGAGACAATTGTTGCCCCATCAACAACCAACCTGTCCCCTTTAGATATATCCGACCACGGAACCCCTCCCGGTCTTCTTCAGGAACTCTGTTCAGAACCTGTTCCCTTCAGATACTTGTCTGCAAACTCGAGGATAGCTTTCCAGCCCTGGACGCGATTGGCTGTTTTAGTGAATCCGTGGCCCTCATCACCAAAAAGGACGTATTCAACAATCCCGCCCTTGCTTCGGATTGCTTCGACCATTTCGTCACTTTCAACTTGCAGGACTCGCGGATCGTTGGCTCCTTGCAGGATGATGACGGGCCTCTTGATCTGATCTGCATGAAACAGCGGAGAGATCTCGTACAGCATATCCTCTTGAGTTTCAGGATTCCCGAGTTCTCGATACAGGGCAAACTTTTGACTCTCCCACCAGGAGGGAATGTTCTTCAGGGTCCTAACCCAGTTTGTGACTCCAAAAAGATTAACTCCGACGGCAAACTCCTCCGGCTCGAACGCCAAAGCCGCCATGACCATGTAACCTCCGTAAGAACCACCCAAGATACCGATCTTCTCAGGATCAACCCAGTCCACATTGTTGGCTAGCCAGTTCTTGGCATCGATGCACTCCCATAGGGGTTCACGTCCGTGCTTCTGATCATCCGCCATCGAGAAGGAACGGCCAAAACCTGAAGAACCTCTATAATTCAAGTCAAACACGGCGTAGCCATGATTCACCAGAAACTGCTTGGAAGGGCTATAAGTGGGCCTGCTCTGGCCACCTGGACCACCATGGATCATCAGAAAAGCTGGGACTTTGTTTTCCGGATTGGCTTCCAGCGGCTTATACAAGTATCCGTAGAACTCAAGCCCGTCTCGAGCCTTCATCGTGATTAACTCCGATTGGACGAGGTGGTTCGGGTGAATTTCCGGATTCAGGTTGTCGGTCAGTTGGGTGGTTTCTCCAG
>JAUVSF010000660.1 GCA_030597245.1 Acidobacteriota bacterium | reverse complement strand
CGGCCTGGAAAACGTTTCTCCAAGCCCACTGGGAGACTCTGGCTACAGCTGACTTTTTTACCGTGGAAGTCTCAACCTGGCGAGGGCTAGTCACCTGCTACGTCCTCATCGTCATGGAGTTGTCGAGCCGACGGGGTCGATAGGAAATTGCTTTTTCGCGGGCCAGTCAATCTGAGCTGATAAAGCGAATAAAGGGGTCGAATTGCCTCATTATAAATTTAGTCGAAACGGACTCATTGACACCTCCTGCCGGCTGACTCTATGATGAGAGGGAGGAAGGCTCAATTCTGTTAGATGCTTACGCGAGCTTCGACCTGTTCCCGTCCCTTCTCGCTCAGGCTCACAGCCCTTCGAACACTCGCCGGATGTGGAAAGCTCCAGCTGAATCGATTTGGTTACGTTACGGTTCCTTGAAACAAACGAGAGTTGTGCGGAGAAATGTACTCGACTACACCGCAACCCGGTCAGATTGACGACCAGGATCCTCTCTACGCTCACCTGGAGGACTTCGTCGCGTCAGCTAGTGATTTCCACACCTCTAGCCCGAAGTTCCAGATGAGTGCCCTTGACGCTGATCGTTCGATCTATCTTTGTCGTGAGATATCGTCTGGGACTGCAGTCGTCTGCAAATTCTTCGGAGGACGCTGTGACTTGCCACGTTACGAGTGCAGCAATCTTCTTAACCATGAGTTTTACTGCTTGAATATGGTGCGAGTTAAGGGGCTCGACCATGCCCCGCTTGCTGTGGTCAGGCCCTTGGGAAAAGTCGAGGAACTCGGCTGCCTCCTGGCAGAGGAATATGTGCGAGGGAGAAGCATGGACTATTACATCCAGAAGGCGGCTCACGAGGGCCAAGGACAGCGACTCGTTCGTAAACTGAACTTGCTGGCAGATTTCTTCGCCAAGTTGCATCAATCGACTTCGTGCAGAACAACCGGTGGCTTTTCCAGAGTTGCCAACTCATTTCGGTCCATCCTCAGGGAGCTCGCACGGGCCAGAGTGGTGGGAGCTGGTGAGGTTGATGATTTGTCCGATCTGTGTGACCGATGGGAGGCCCTGGATGCGATGTGGTCTGAGCAGTCCTGTCTGGTGCACGGGGATGCAACTCCCACAAACTTCATTCTCCACCCGCAGGACGGAGTCACTGCCATAGATCTGGAGCGGATGCATACAGGCGACCCCATGTACGATATCGGGATGTTTGCGGCGGAACTCAAACACCATTTTGCCTTGCGCATTCTTGATGCTCAGGCTTCTGAACCCTATATTGGTCAATTCCTCCGGCGCTATTGCGAAGCTTATTCCTCTGCAGAGAGCCTGTTTAGAAAGATGACATTTCGGAGTCGATTCTTCATGGCCTTGGGCGAACTCCGCATAGCACGAAATCCATGGCTGCCTCGTGGACATCGGACATGGCTGGCGAGAGAGGCTCGAAGGTGCCTCTTGATTTGACTCCGGCGACCGTATAGGCAGTTCGAATCACGGACTTACTCCCGATTTGAAGAATCGGCTTTCATGGGAGAGGTACAACAATGAGTGTCATTAATACAATTCTTTTCGATATCTACGGAACGCTTATCAATATCCGTACGAACGAACACAAGGAGGAGATCTTCGACTCAATTAGTCGCTTTCTGGGTTACCGACGTATCTTTGTTCAAGGTAAGGAACTGAAGGAACTTTACTTCGCCGAACTGAATCGACAGTTTGCCAGAAGCCGGGAACGTTATCCCGAAGTAGATGCCAACCTGGCTTTCGAGCGAGTGCTAAGGGGACATGGCCGGACTAGTGATCGCTACCTGGCGCTAATCACCACTCAGCTATATCGCTCCCTCACGAGGGAGCGCCTTTCACTCTTTGACGATACCTTCTGGACGTTGACTGAGTTCAGAAAGCGGTACCGCCTCGGAATCGTTACTGACGCCCAGCGCGCTTTCTGTAAACCGGAATTGAGGGCCTTGAGAATTGAGGAGTTCTTCGACACCATTGTCATCTCCTCCGACTACGGCTTTCGTAAGCCGGATCCTCGACTCTTTCACATCGCGCTTGCTGCGATGAACGCGCAGGGTTCGGAAGCAGCGTACATCGGCAACAAGTACGAAACTGACCTCCTTGGAGCAAAGGCTGCCGAGCTCGCGACCGCAGGCCTGATCCACCAGTCCGCAGAGGACATTGAATCATTTCCCGATGAGCCTCAGCCCAGTTTTGTGGCCGAAAACTTAAGTGAAGCCTTCCGTTTGATCAATGACGAGAAACCGGGTCAGAAGGCCACGGATTCAGGCGGTACTGAATAGCAGGAACGCCGATGATGAACTTGGAAGCCTAACGGGAAAAGACGAGCGGATAAGACATGCTCCGGATGCTCCACCCGATCCATTAGGCTGACGGAAGGCTGGTCTGCGAAGTTCATGCCGTCCCGCAAGGCGGGACTCCTGTGGGGTCATCGCTGTTAGCCCAGGGCTTGCGCCCTGGGCTCTGCGCATATCGCCCCGCGAGGCGGGGCTCAATTCACACCACCACGGTCCAGATAACCTAAAGAGAATGTTGACCCAGGTGGAACGAGTGGCCTCTTGGGGTTTTTGAATTGCGATTTTCGATCCTACGGCACCCCACACCCGGTATCTGGTAGCCGGTATCTGGCATCCGGCATCCTCCTTCGCTCTTCGAGCTATGGAGGACAGGCATCTGGGATTTTCGATTGTCGATTTTCGATTCGGCATCCCCCTTCGCTCTTCGAGCTATGGAGGACAGGGCCGGCATCTACTGCGATTCTCTTACCCGTTGGCGTTATCCTGTCAGGCTGAAGGGGCTTGGT
>JAUVSF010000246.1 GCA_030597245.1 Acidobacteriota bacterium | reverse complement strand
GCCGTTTCCTGGGGTAAACTTCTTTGCTCACCTCTGGCAAGCCGCTCTGCGACTGCGTTTCCCCACAGCGCGATGGCCTCGGAATGGTAGCCCCGATACTTAGATCATCGCCAACATCTCGGGGCAGGTGTCGTTGCAGTCAATCAGGCGGTATACATTTGGAAGCGACAGGAAACGGTGCTAGTGTACCTTCCGGTCAGCATCCATGACGATCAAAAGCAACATCCTGGCTGCTCTGAACGGCGAGAGACCTCAGCGCGTACCGTGGAATCGTCATCACGAGCTACTCAGCCGGGGTGAATTCGAACGCGAAATGCGAAACGCCGGTCTGGGGATTGTGGCCAAAGGGCAGTCGGCCTACATCAGCATCACGGAGAATGTCTCGGTGGAGTCTAAAACCATGTGGGAGAACGGTAATCGAGCATTCTATACGACTTACCATACTCCACGTGGGAATTTGAACGGCAAGAAAGTGATTGGCCCGGACGGTAGCCCCTGGGTGAAGGAATACCCCGTCAAAGATGTCGAAGATTTCCCAATTCTAGAGTTCATCACCAAAGACACTGTCTACTACCCTGACGATGAGCGTGTCCTTCAGGCCTGCCACACACTGGGCGATGACGGTATGGTGCTTTGCCGTATGCTACGCTCGCCTCTGCAGCGGCTTCTCATTGAGTGGATGGGGATCGAAGCGGTTGTCTATGCCTTCGCTGACTGGCCGGAGGCTGTGGAGAACCTCCTCGATACGATGTCGCAGGCTGACGAAGCGGCTTTCAAGATCGCGGCCCAATCTCCTGCCGAGGCGGTTTGGAGCTCAGAGAATATCACTTCAGCTGTTACAACACCTCAACTCTTCTCCCGTTACTGTCTGCCTTACTACAACCAAATGGCAGCACTGCTGCACGCGGGTGGAAAGCTGTATGGTATTCACATGGACGGCCTGCTGTCGGGTCTAACGGCGGTGATTGATGAGACTCAAGTGGATTTTATCGAAGGTTTCACTCCCCCTCCCATGGGAGATCTGGACCTGCCAAGCGCAAAGGCAGCCTGGCCGGACAAAGCCTTGTGGACGAATTTCCCGGGATCTGTTCTGCTTTCCAGCGAAGAAGAAATCAGGGATTACACCATGGGCTTGCTTCGGATCGGTATGGAAGGAGGACGCTTTCTCCTCACGTTTGCTGAAGATTTCCCCCAACCTCATCGCAGTTTGAAGCTCATTGGCGAGGCGATACAGGAATTCGAGAAGACATTCGAATGAGCTTCGGAGAAGGAGGCAAAACGAGGTTCAGCTGTAAGGCAGAAGACTGCTCCCATCAAGATCCTTCACTCCAGAAGTCATACCGGCAGCTTCGCCCGGTAGATCCCATGTTCCAGCTCGACATCCGTTTCGATGCCTTCGATCTAGCGGTAACGCCAGGGTGACCCAAGAAGCTCAAGTTTTCTCGCGATCGCCTTTACAAAATGCTTGATTTTGTCTTCCTGGGAGTCTAACATTATTTTGAAACGGTATTTCAGAAGCACTCAAGAGATATGACATTTTACGTATAAGGAGAGACTCAGCGAGATATTTACAGAATACTCAAGGTGAGTCAATGACATTATGTGTAGAGTTGCGTTGTTCAGGATTGTTTGTGGATGGTTGGTCTGTACCGCAAGTATTCTCGCGCTCGATTTGAAGGATGCGGTTATCGTTACTTCCCCGGATGCATCAATAACCGTAAAGAAAGCTGCCCAGACCCTGGTTGAAGAAATCGGCAAGCGAACTCAGGCGCGCCTGACCACAGCCACGGAATGGAAAGCCGGGCAGGGTTCGGCCATCTTGCTTGGAACCCCAGGTCAACTTGAAGAGCTGGCCGGAAACCTGGCCGGCCAACTCATAGCAGCACCGAGTGGGGACGAAGGCTTCCGGGTCCAGGTGATCTCCGACACCGTCTTAATTGCCGGTAACAGCGACCCGGCGGTCATGTTTGGCGCCGGATACCTGTTACGGCACCTGAAGATGCGCCGCGGCAAGATTGTTGAGGTCGACGATGGCCTTAGGATCGCAACCGCGCCGAAGACTGCACTGCGGGGACACCAGTTGGGCTTCCGGCCCAAGGTCAACTCGTATGATGGCTTCACGGTTGACATGTGGGAGCAGTACATCCGGGATCTGGCTGTGTTCGGGACCAACGCGATTGAACTGATCCCGCCGCGCTCGGACGATGCGGATGACAGTCCACATTTCCCCCTGCCCAAGATCGAAATGATGGCGGAGATGTCCCGAATTGCCTCCGAATACGGTCTCGAAGTATGGATCTGGTATCCCGCAATGGATCGAGACTACTCCGATCCAGCGACCGTGGAATTCGCCTTGAATGAATGGGCGGAAGTCTTCAGCAGTCTTCCCCATATCGACCACATCTTTGTCCCGGGCGGAGATCCCGGTCACACTCAGCCCAAGTACCTGATGGCGCTGCTGGAGAAACAGACAGCGTCCCTTAAGCAGTATCATCCGAATGCCAAGATGTGGGTTTCGCCCCAGAGCTTCTCGAAGGAGTGGATGGAAGAGTTCTATGCCATCATGGAGACGGAGCCGGAATGGCTCGAAGGAGTGGTTCACGGCCCGCAGGTCCGGGACAGCATCCCCGAACTAAGGCGCCGTCTGCCGAAGAAGTATCCGCTGCGCCGCTATCCTGATATCACCCACAGCCGGCACTGCCAGTACTTCGTTCCCGACTGGGATCTTGCCTACATGCTTACCCAGGCGCGGGAGGTCTACAACCCGCGTCCGCTCGACCAGACCGACATCTTCCACGCGTACGAAGACTACGCGATCGGCTTCCTGACCTATTCCGAAGGCGTCAACGACGATGTCAACAAGATTGTCTGGAGCAGGCTGGGCTGGGACCCGGAGGTCGAGCCGATCGAAACTCTTCGCGAGTTCTCCCGCTATTTCATTGGAGATGAATGGGCTGATCCATTCGCCCAGGGGTTGATGGCGCTGGAGCGAAACTGGCGCGGCCCTTTGATTGCCAACTTCGGGGTTGAGACAACCTTCCAGATGTTTCGGGAGATGGAGAGGAAGGCCTCCCCGCAGACGAAGTTGTCCTGGCGCTTCCAACAGGGGCTTTATCGAGCCTATTACGATAGCTACGTCCGCCGCCGGCTCCTGTATGAGACCGAACTCGAAGAACAGGCGATGGACGTGTTGCGCGAGGCGAAGCGAACGGGATCGCTAATCGCTCTTTCGGAAGCGGAGTCGATCCTCAACAAGGCCGTGACCGAGCCGGTGGCTTCCGACATTCGGGCACGGCTCTTTGAGCTGGGAGAGGCGCTTTACCAGAGCAGCCGATCGCAGTTGAGCGTCGAAAGATACCAGGCGATCCGAGTAGGTCGCGGAGCCAACCTCGACACCACTGATCTTCCTCTCAACAACCGGCTATGGCTGAAGCAGCGTTTTGGCGAGATCCAGGAAATGGAGAACGAGAGAGCCCGTCTGGCGGCGATCGATGAGATTGTCAACTGGACAAATCCGGGGCCAGGAGGATTCTATGATGATCTCGGCAATCTGGCGCGGCAGCCACATCTGGTTCGAGGTCCCGGCTACCCGACCGACCCGGCTCACCTCGAGTCGTCTTATGTCAGCCTGGGTCGGACCGGTCATGGAAGACGTCAACGCGACTCCTACGAGCTGGAGCAGGTCTATCCGATGTCGTGGTGGCGCACGGCAGGCACCCTGAATGACCATCCGCTCCAACTGCGTTACGAAGATCTCGACCCGAAGGCACAATACAAAGTGAAGGTCGTCTATGCCGGCGACAATCCAAGGCCCAAAGTCAAGCTCGTTGCTGACGGCCAATACGAGACCCATGCCTTGATGGCAAAGCCTACTCCGTATGCCCCGGTTGAGTTCGATGTTCCGCAAGAGGCTACGGCCGATGGGAAGCTGGAACTCACTTTCACCCGGGAACCGGGGTTGCGCGGCAATGGTCGCGGAATGGACATTGGCGAAATCTGGCTGATGAGAAAGGAAAAGTAGTCTGCAGCCCCGAAGACCCGTAAGGTCAGTTCGCTAAAAGATTATGCACTACTGTGATGAGGCAATTCGAGTGCTTGACAGGAGCGGCACCAGAAGGTAGAATTAGCTTTGTTATCGCGTTATCGTTTACTTTACCGAATAACGGCCCGGTACCTAATCTGCCGGAAAGAGATGAGAATCCTGGTTTTCGGTAATATCGACGTAGATGTGGCTCTCAGTGACCACGAGTCCTCGGCCCAAGAAGGGGGTTAACCGGCGGTGAGTACTGTTTGTGTGCCATTGTGTACAACAACTGAGCCGACTTCCTGCTTTTTGTCCAATCGACGAGTTTCTCTACATCCTGCGAAATTCTCTGAGATCGCAGCCGTGCATGGCTGCCTCTTCCTGAGTGTGAGTACCCACGAAATTCTGACCTTTCCGCACGGTATGAATTTAAAAAATCCAAACGCTTGGATTGCAGCCGCTGAACGCTTCCATTTTTTTGGATTTCCTAGCCTCGGGAAGAATTAAGTAGAGCCAATGATCGTTCGGAAAACTACTGTCCATAAATGAGTTGGCCATATGAAAAAGAGAAGTTGCATGTTTCCGGAATGGTAATTGCTTTGTTAATTTACTATAAGGCCAGAGTATTGTCAGGTGAGTCAGAATGGGCTCAAGCCAGAGAGGATTAGACAATGTTAAACAGAAGAACCGGAGTGTTGGTATTTTCCGTATGGGTGTTGGTGTCCTGCCTTGTTGTTGTGCAAGGTCAGAACATCACGGGCGGAATTACGGGTGTGGCCAAGGATGTGACCGGGGCCGTCGTACCGGGAGTGGCCGTCACAGTTGTTAACGTTGGGACGAACGCTACTTCTACGGCGATAACTGACGAAATGGGAAGCTACACGATTCGCGCCATACCGATCGGAACTTACAATCTGAGCGCCGAGTTGCCGGGCTTCAAGAAATTTGAAGCCACTGACATCCGTGTGCAGATCAACGAGATTGCGCGCCATGACGTTGTTCTACAAGTAGGTGAGGTGACCGAATCGGTCACGGTTACTGGCACTGCCATCGCGGTGGACACCTCGACCGGGACCCTGAAGACGGTCATCGACCAACGCCGAGTGGAGGATCTGCCTCTCAATGGACGGGATCCGGTGCAGCTGATGAGGCTGGTAGCCGGGGTGAGTGTTTGGGCCGGAAGCGGCGTTACTTCGGGAACGACTTATCCGGGAGTAACCGCAGTGTCGGTTAACGGGAGTCGAGGGAACGCGACCAATTACATTCTAGATGGTGGAAACAACAACGACCACTACAGCAATGCTCCCAACCCGATGCCGAATCCCGATGCATTGGCGGAGTTCAGTGTACAGACCAACAACTTCAGCGCAGAGTATGGGCGCAACGCCGGTGGGGTTGTCAATGCGGTGACCAAATCGGGAACCAACGAATTGCATGGGTCCGCCTTCTGGTATATTCGCGACCAGTCCCTCAACGCAGCCAATTTCTTCGCTCCGTACGAAGATGGGGAGAAGGTGGGTGACGGTTTGAAGCGGAACCAGTATGGCGCTACCGTGGGGGGACCCGTTTGGCTGGGCGATCTTTACGACGGGAGAGACAAGAGCTTCTGGTTCTTCTCCTACCAGGGGACACGGCTGCGCCGCAGCCCCACGTCGCGGTTCGTTAACGTGTACACAGAGGCCGAACGCAACGGCGATTTCTCCGATGTTGGGGTGCAGCTGGTGAGTCCTTTCACTGGAGAACCTTACCCCAATAATCAGATTCCCGAATCCGACTGGAATCCGGTTGCCAAATACGTCCTGGATAACCTGGTACCTCTCCCCACGGATGGAAGGCAAATCAGCTATACTACCGTGCAGGACAATAATGACGATCAGATACTTGTCAAGGGGGACCACAACCTGACGGAGAAAAACCTACTGACGGGAAGGTATTATCGTTCCTGGGCATCCCAGCCCGGGTTCCTGGACCAATCGAACGTCTATAACAGCGTTACACAACGCGAATGGAAGAATTGGAGCGTGGTTGTCAGCGACACCCACACCTTCGGGGCTACCCTGGTCAACAACGCGTTGTTCAACTTCAACCGAACTCAGGGCCCATCCATACAGATCTATCCGGAAAAGAATTATAACGAGCTGGGCATTCAAGGGGTTAATCAGGATTGCTGCGCCCAGTACAACTGGAATATTCCGGGGGTATCGACCATTAAGACTGGAGATACCAACAATTTCCTGCGTGACGAGTGGCAGGTCAGCGATACCGTCCGCTGGACCAAAGGTGCCCATCAACTGAGTTTTGGTGGCGAGGGGGGCAAGGGCCTCGGCGATATCATCAACAATTACTATGCCAACGGCCGCTTTTGGTTCAGTGACGATGCCGGCTGGACAGGCGACGCCATGGCCGACTTCCTGGTTGGAAAGTTCTCCCAGTGGCGACAGGGAATTGGAGAATTCAAGGAAACGCGTTTCGATATGTTCAGCTTGTTCATCCATGACTCATTCAAGGCCACGCCCCGGTTTACTCTGGATCTGGGACTTCGCTGGGAACCCTATTTCCCCTACTATGACAACTTGGGCAAGCTCGCTGTGTGGCGGCCCGGCGAACAATCTACGCGGTTTGTTAATGCTCCCACCAATATTCTTTATCCGGGCGATTCAGGCGTGCCTCCTGGCGGCTTTGACACGCAGTGGAACAACTTCGCACCCCGACTCGGTATTGCTTACGCCCTCACGGACGATGGCAAGACTTCCATTCGCGCCGGCTATGGAATCTTCTATGACCATCCCAACACTATCTCCACTAACAGCGCGGCGAACCAGGGACCCTTTGGAACCCGAATCGTCTACTACGGAAACGAAGCCAACAATCTCAGCGACCCCTGGGGTGGCTTTCCAGGCGGGAATCCCCTGCCTGTTACCGGATTCGACGCCGTTGGTACAGATGCGTTGGATCCCCCGAGCGATGCACCATTCTACCCTACGCATGTGGCTTTCGCCTACGAACCGAACATGCGAAATGGCTACGTCCAGGCCTGGAATCTCACGTTGGAGCGGGAGCTCTGGAGAGACTTGGTGGGGCGGATCTCCTACGCCGGGTCCAAGGGAACGGCGCTGGTTAGGGGCCGGGACGGAAATGCACCCCTGGCCGACCCGGACGCCAAGAGCAGGACTACTGAACAGAAAGGGCGCACGTCGCGCAACGACGGAGGGGGAGCGTTGATC
>JAUVSF010000252.1 GCA_030597245.1 Acidobacteriota bacterium | reverse complement strand
CCGGGTTCCGCCGCGCCAGAATCATCGTCATCGCCGCCGTCAGCGTCGTCTTCCCATGATCTACATGCCCGATCGTCCCCACATTCACATGCGGCTTCGTACGCTTAAATTTCTCCCTTGCCATAACTCAACTCTCCAGTATCTTGGGTCTTGCTTTCCCGTCAGCCTCCAGCAGGCGCTTACCGCGTCACCAGCCGCCCTTCCGCTTTAGCAATCAACTCCTCCGAAAGCTCCTTCGAAACTCTCTCGAAGCTTCCAAAATGCATCGTGAAAGTAGCTCTCCCCTGAGTCAGCGACCGAACATCCGTAGCATAGCCAAACATTTCAGATAAAGGCACCAGCGATTGAACTACCTGGATAGTCCCCCTGGGTTCGATCTGCCCGATCTTCGCTCTACGTGAATTCAAATCGCCAATTACGGCCCCCATGTACTCTTCCGGGACTACAACCTCAACTCGCATCACCGGCTCGAGCAGGATCGGTTTGGCCTTCTTGGCAGCGCTCTTAAATGCCATCGAGCCGGCAATCTTGAACGCTATCTCAGAGGAATCGACGTCGTGAAACGACCCATCATATAGGGTCACTTTTAAATCTTCCACCGGATATCCCGCGAGGATTCCGCCTTCCATGGCTTCCGAGATTCCCACCCTGATCGGTTCGATGAACTCTCTCGGAATCTTTCCGCCGACAATGCCATTCTCAAACACAAGTTTTGAACCCGACTCAGCAGGCTCAATTCGAATCTTGGCGTGACCATACTGTCCGCGACCACCGGTCTGCCGAACATACCTTCCTTCGCCTTTTGAGCTCTCCGTGATCGCTTCCTTGTACGACACCTGAGGCCGACCCACGTTCGCCCCTACACCAAACTCTCTCCGCAGACGGTCCACAATGATCTCGAGGTGCAACTCGCCCATTCCGGAGATAATAGTTTGACCGGTATCCTCATCCGTGTGGACCTTGAAGGTTGGATCTTCCTGCATCAGCTTGCTCAACGAGAAGCCCAGCTTGTCCTGATCCTGCCTGGTCTTCGGTTCAATAGCCACTGATATCACCGGCGCTGGGAAATCTATCGCCTCGAGCACAATCGGGGCCGACTTATCACAAATAGTGTCACCGGTCGTAACGTCCTTCAACCCAATGACAGCCGCAATATCTCCAGAGTAAACAGCCTGAATCTCCTCGCGCTTATTCGCATGCATTTTCAGGAGGCGACCAATCCGCTCGTTACGGTCCCGGGTCGAGTTGTAGACCGTCGAACCCGCCTTCAGTGACCCGGAATAGACACGTAAGAACGCCAACTGTCCCACAAAAGGGTCGGCCATGATTTTGAATACCAAGGCCGAAAATGGGCCATCATCGCCCGCTTCACGAATCGCTGCCTCTTGAGACGCTACATCGATCCCTTCGACCGGGCGCACTTCCAGAGGCGAAGGCAGGAAGTTCACCACCGCATCCAAAAGCGGCTGAACCCCTTTGTTCTTGAATGCAGAACCACAGACACAGGGAGTGCACTTCAGCTCAAGCGTAGCTCTGCGAATAGCAGCCACCAATTCATCGTTCGTGATCGGCTCCTCGGCAACGTACTTCTCGAGGAGTTGGTTATCGGTTTCGGCGACAGTCTCCACCAATTTCTCGCGCCACTCGCGGGCCTCCTCCTGGTACTCCTCCGGAATCTCCAACTCGTCGTACTCCGCACCCAGCGTTTCATCCCGGTACACGTAAGCCTTCATCCCAATCAGATCGACAACACCCTGAAACTTCTCCTCCTTGCCCAGAGGAATCTGTAGAGCCACCGGCTTTGCCTGCAGCTTCTTGGCCATCGACTCCAACGATCTGAAATAGTCGGCTCCGGCCCGATCCATCTTGTTGATGAGAGCAATTCTCGGGACACCGTACTTGTCGGCCTGTCGCCAGACCGTCTCCGATTGGGGCTCAACACCGGCAACCGCGTCGAAAACTGCCACAGCGCCGTCGAGCACTCGCAAGGACCTCTCCACCTCCGCGGTGAAGTCAACATGCCCGGGAGTATCGATGATATTGATCCGGTAGTCGTTCCAAAAGCAGGTCGTCGCAGCTGAAGTGATGGTTATACCTCGCTCCTGCTCCTGAGGCATCCAGTCCATTGTGGCCGTGCCTTCATGGACCTCACCGAGCTTGTAACTGATACCCGTGTAATAAAGAATCCGCTCCGTAGTCGTCGTCTTACCAGCATCAATGTGAGCCATGATGCCTATGTTACGGGTCTTTTCTAACGCCACTTTCCTTGCCACGACGCGTTCCTATCTAACTCGCAACCCGGGGCTCCACCGCACATGTGGACCCCACCAGTTGCACCTGATTCCTACCAACGATAATGGGCAAAAGCCTTGTTAGACTCCGCCATTCTATGAACTTCATCTTTCTTCTTAACTGCACCACCGCGGTGATTAGCCGCATCCATCAACTCACCCGCCAACCGCTCATCCATCGTTTTCTCGCCACGAGAACGCGCCGATTTGACAAGCCAGCGAAGCCCCAACGCCGTCCGCCGGCGTGGACTTACCTCTATGGGAACCTGATAAGTCGATCCGCCAACACGACGCGACTTCGTTTCCATGAAGGGCTTGGCGTTCTCCACGGCCTGCTTAAAGATCTTGAGGGGATCCTCTCCTGTCCGCTCTTCGATCAGCTTCATCGCTCCGTAAAAAACGCGATGCGCTAGGGACTTCTTCCCGGCCCACATCAGCTTGTTAACCATTCGGTTTACGAGTTCATTCCCGTAAATCGGATCCGGCAAAACAGAACGTTTAGGGACTTCTCTACGCCTAGGCATTTCCTCACTCCAGAAACAAAACAAGCTGCATGGAAGGGAATCAGTCCGTGCAGCTTGTTTCAGAAGATATTAAACTTTAGTCTCGACTACCCTTTCGGCCTCTTGGTGCCGTACTTCGACCGGCTATTCTCCCGACCTTCAACACCAACAGCGTCCAGGGTCCCACGAATCACATGGTAGCGAACTCCGGGAAGATCCTTTACACGACCACCCCGGATCAGCACTATGGAATGTTCCTGGAGGTTATGTCCAATGCCAGGAATATACGTCGTCACCTCTATTCCGTTCGTCAGACGAACACGAGCGACTTTCCGTAACGCTGAATTCGGCTTCTTGGGAGTCTGAGTATAGACCCGGACACAGACACCTCGCTTCTGAGGGCATCCACCCAAAGCAGGGCTCTTAGTCTTGGACCGAACCCGCTTCCTCCCTTTTCGGACCAGCTGGTTAAATGTTGGCACGCCTGTCTTCTCCCTAAAAAAACAAAAAGTGATGCCCGAGGCACCACACACAATTCCCCGCGAATAGAAAAAGGGATCCCAATCCTAGCTCGACACACCCCTACCTGTCAAGCTGTGGAAACCGTAATTCTAACAGACTTTTCGAAATCTACAACCCGTCTGAAACTTCCCGCAATTCCGACCGCTCCCTGCCCAAGAAGTTGCGTCTTGCAGTCGGCAAGTAATACGATGATCCTGCTCTAAGTTCCGTTTCAAAATGTTTCGAATTTTCTTATATATATATTCATTACTCTTTGTGCTGCTGGGCTTGCTCGTTTACCTGCCCTTCTTCGCTGTTCAAAGCGTGTCAGGCAAGAAACGAAGCGTTCTTTTCCCCAGGTTTTCACTGCCCGTCAAGAAGCCGTCGGGAGCTCAGACCCGCGTTTGGCTCCACGCAGTATCAGTTGGAGAGGTTAATGCCGTCCGCCCTCTCGTGAATCAACTCCTGGACGAGGGCTACACTACCTTTGTCTCGACGACGACCGCAACAGGGCAGAAAATCGCACAGGAACACTTCGGCGGGAGAGCCACTGTTTTCTATTTCCCTATCGACCTGCGCGTCGTCTGCTTGCAGTTCCTGCGGCGGCTCGAGCCAGACTTGCTGATACTCACAGAGACGGAGATTTGGCCCAATTTCGTTACCGCCGGCGCCGAACTCGGCATTCCGACGATTCTTGTCAACGGCCGCATCTCGGACCGGTCTTTCGGAAGATATAAGTGTTTTCGGTTCTTCTTTCGCCCCCTCCTCGAGCAGATGTCCCACTTCTGCATGCAGTCGAAGCTCGACAAGCAGAGGGTAGAGGAGATTGGGGCACCCCCCAACCGGGTCAACTGGGTAGGAAATCTCAAGTTCGACTACCACCTGGATCTCACCTCGGAAAAAGAGCGGCTCAATCAGGTTCTCAAGGAAATTCTAAAGGTGAAAGGCGATGAACCGATCTGGCTATGCGGCAGCACCAAGCCCGGCGAAGAGGAAATCCTGCTGGGAATATTTGTTCGCCTCCGGAAACGACACCCCAACCTCAAGATGCTGATAGCACCTCGCCACCCCGAAAGAGGGTTGGAAATCGCCGGCCTGGCAGAAGACCTTTCTCAGCGATGGCTCCTGAGATCGCGACTGAATGGCGAAAGTGAGGCGTCAGCCCGTTCTGACATCTTGATACTGGATAGCATCGGAGAACTTGCTCATGTGTACGGGATCGCAGACCTCGTTTTTATGGGGGGAAGTTTGGTGCCGACCGGCGGCCAGAATGTGATTGAAGCCGCCGCATTTGGAAAGCCCATTCTTTTCGGCCCTCACATGGAGAATTTCAGGGAAATCGCAAAGACCTTTACCGATGCCTATGCCGCACTGCAAGTAGATTCGGCAGCCGAACTGGAGTCAAAACTGAGTGACTTGATCGACGACTCCCACGCTCGAGAATGGCTGGGACGCAATGCTCGGAAAGTCATTCGTGATAATCAAGGAGCCCTGGATCGTACCTTGCGGCTGTTGAAACGATATCTGTGACACATTCAATTCCTAACATGGTCCTTCAAACACTTTCAGCTCTATATGGTTCAGCAGCCAGAGCTCGGCTCTACCTTTACGATAAGGGCGTCTTCAGGACACGCAAGCTCCTCCGGCCCGTGATCAGCGTCGGAAACCTCACTACCGGAGGTACAGGTAAGACTCCTGTCGTGCGTTTCCTTGCTGAGTTGTTGATAGACGCAGGATACCGACCCTCCATCCTGAGTCGAGGATATCGGGGAAGAGCCGAGTCCACGGGTGTCCTGGTCAGTGACGGTGAACAGATCTACTGCGGCCCGGAGGTCGCCGGGGATGAACCAGTTCTGCTTTCGGAACAGATCCCGAGCGCCCTGGTTGCAGTTGGAAAGAACCGTTGGAAGTCAGGGAAAGAAATTGAGAATCAATTTGAGAGTGTTGTACACCTTCTGGATGACGGTTTCCAGCACATCCAGCTGTACCGGGATCTTGACCTGCTCTTGATTGACGGCACTTCTCCACTTGAGCGGATGGAGCTCCTTCCTTCCGGGAATCTTCGTGAGCCGCTGGACTCCATCAGGCGAGCACACGCAGTCCTGCTGACCCGGTCTCATCTTATCGGGAATGCTGGAGTGCGTCAGTTCGAGGAAGCGATAAAAGGTTGGAATCCATGTGCGCCCGTGTTCTCTTTCCACCACCAGGTTTCCGACCCCATTGAGGTCACGAGGGGTACCAGGATTACGCTGAGTGGGCTGCAGGATCAGCCCGTCGCTGCGCTGGCGGCCATTGGAAACCCCGAACAGTTCCTGGCCGACCTGGAACGACTCACTGTTCACGTGAAAGAGAAACTGATCTTTCGCGATCACCACCGCTTTTCGCAAGACGATCTGGACCACATTCTGGCAATATGTGAAAAGGAAAACCTGAAATCCGTGATAACTACGGAAAAGGATGCTGTTCGTTTGAGGCAGTTACCCCTGCCTCGAAATCGCTTCTATGCATTACCTATCGTTGCCCGCAGCCGTGATGAAGCGACCTTCAAGGCCTGGCTCCTGGAGAGAGTCTCCCGAGCCATCGGAAGATTGGCGGAGCCCGCTTCAAACGTAAGTGTGAAGAATCAGTAATACAGGATGAGAGAACCAGGCACCCTTCTTCTTGCAGAAACCGATCGGATTCTGATCCGTTCTACGAACTGGATCGGTGACGCCGTCATGTCGGTGGCTGCTCTCAGGGAAGTGAGAAGGCTCTACCCCGAAGCCCATCTTGCTGTGTTCGCGCGCCACTGGGTAGCCGGACTCTTTGAGGGACAGGGAATAGTCGATGAGATCATTCCATTCAGCAACCATCGCTCCACGTTGAAGTGGAGGCACCAGCTTCGGTCTTATGATGCAGTAATCCTTTTTCAGAATGCTTTCGAGGCCGGGCTCCTCGCATTCCTGTCAAGAACTCCAACCAGGATCGGCTACTCCACCCAGGGACGGGGCTTCCTGCTAAACCGAAAGGCCCGACCTCGTATCAAAGAGCTCAAACGTCATCAGATCTATTACTACCTGGACCTCCTGTTCCAGACCGGTGTTTCGGAACTCGATTACGCAAATTCTCCCGATTTCCGCCCGGATATCAGCCTCACACCTACCGCTCAATCGCTTCAGAGTTCGGATCGAGTACTGAAGGAACTGGGTCTCGATCCAAATGAGCGCCTCATCGGAATCAACCCGGGGGCCTTCTTTGGACCGGCAAAAAGATGGCTCACAGACCGGTACGCGGCGCTGGCTGATCTCCTTGCACGTGAAAAGGGGGCGAAAGTTCTGATCTTCGGCTCCGAAGGCGAGAAGCCGATTGCCGAGGAAATCGAAGCCCATATGGAGGAAAGCCCATTCATTCTTGCAGGCCGAACCGACCTGCATGCGCTGATGGGAACCATCTCGAGATGCTCTCTCTTCATCACGAACGACTCCGGGCCAATGCACCTTGCTGCCGCCCTGGGAGTCCGGCAAGTTGCGATATTCGGGTCGACGGACGAAATCGCCACAGGACCGTTCAGCGACCATGCAGTCGTCATCCACAAACACGTCGAGTGCAGTCCCTGCCTGCTGCGGGAATGCCCGAAGGACTTTCGATGCTTCAATAGAATCACGGTCGATGAGGTGTTTGAAACAGCAAAAGGACTACTAGAAGAATGAGCGAAAGGCTGTTTCGGTCATTAGATATTCGAGCTTGAGATTTGTTTCGAGTTTCGAGCTTCGAGCTTCGAATTTGGGCGCGGTGCCCTTTTGGGCAACACGCCCCTGAGCAGAGAGCTTTCAGGTTGGAGAAGCCAGACTATATCGGTTCTGATATTCTACGGACGGTAGACTGGACCCAGGAGAGAATTAGT
>JAUVSF010000238.1 GCA_030597245.1 Acidobacteriota bacterium | reverse complement strand
TTCCGCTTCCGGATAGTCTGGTCAGGCCCCTCAGCTACCCCACCAGCGAAGAATTGGAGCGGCGCTTCCCAGACGGAGACCTGAAGCGCTTTCAAGTGAATCTGGATCATGTTCGTAACGGAGATTTCGACGAACATCCGGTCCATCGCGTCACCATCAGCGAAGCCTTCTACATGGCGGTTCACGAAGTGACAAATGCGCAGTTTGAGATGTTTGATCCTGCCCATCGGTCACTGCGCGGGAAGAATGGCTTCTCGAAGGAGAATCAGGATGCTGTCGTCTTTGTCAGCTGGGATGAAGCCAAAGCCTTCTGCGATTGGCTCTCGGAAAAAGAGAAGAAACCGTATCGACTGCCGACTGAGGCGGAATGGGAATACGCGTGCCGTGCCGGCACGTCGACACCTTTTTTCACCGGCGAAACGCTGCCGAAAAGCTATCAGAAAAATCAGCGCAGGACTTCTTTCAATGAACCCGATGTCGACATGGTCCATCTCGATGTGGGAAAGACACCTCCAAACGCCTGGGGACTTTTCGATATGCATGGCAATGTCGAAGAGTGGACGAACGACTGGTACGGTCTGTATGAGGAGGGTGACCAGGTAGCTCCCGTGGGTCGGGCAGAAGGTAACTTCAGGGTGACCCGTGGTGGCAGTCACGGCACCAATCTTTACTACTTGAGGTCGGCCAATCGGTCTGGGAGTCTGCCCGGGAATAAGCACTGGCTGATCGGATTTCGGGTTGTTCTGGGTGAGAGGCCGGATACCCAGCCGTTGCCAGGGCCCGCCCCCAGGCCCTTCCAGCAAAACGTGAGACAGGAGGCCCCTGCTGAAAATGGTCCGGATCCGAAGGAGCCCTATTTCGAAGGGCCTCGCAGGTACGTGAAGATCCCAGCGGGAAGCCAGGGCCCGATCTTCTCTCATCACAACCACGATCCCGCGATCGTCGAGTGCCCGAACGGAGACCTGCTGGCCATCTGGTATACCTGCGTGGAGGAGAGAGGCCGAGAACTTGCGGTGGCTGCCAGCCGTTTGCGTTACGGCCAGGAGGAATGGGAATCGGCTTCCCTATTCTGGGACGCCCCTGATCGAAACGACCATTGCCCGGCCCTCTGGTTTGATGGCAAGAACACCATTTATCATTTCAATGGACTTTCGGTGGCGGGCAAATGGGAACCTCTCGCCATCGTCATGCGTACCTCTCGAGACAATGGGGTCACTTGGTCGCAGGCCCGTTTGATCGTACCAGAGCACGGCTTTCGTCAGATGGTGGGTGAGCCGGTTTTTCGGACAGCGGATAGCGCCATCGCTTTTGGGGCTGACGCTGGGGGTGGCTCAACGATCTGGGTCAGTCACGACGACGGCAAGACTTGGACTGATCCAGGTGGCACCATCAATGGTATCCACGCCGGGATTGTCGAGCTGAAAGACGGCCGGCTACTGGCGCTGGGGCGGGGGATGAACATCGAGGGGATGATGCCGCAAAGCGTCTCATCCGACATGGGGAAAACCTGGACCGCGATAAAAAGCGCGTTCCCCCCCCTACGTGGCGGTCAGCGCCCGGTATTGATCCGCCTCAAAGAAGGTCCGCTGTTTTTTGGCTCTTTCGCGAAAGACATTCGAAACCCACAACCCTCCAGCCGGGGCGAACGCGGTACAATCAGTCTGTTTGGGGCTGTCTCGTTTGATGAAGGGAAGACTTGGCCGGTTCGACGAATCATCACCAATGGAAAACCCGATCACCGGCAGCAAACCATCGACGGCGGACCGATCCGGATGAGTCCCACCAGCTCTGAGCCGCAGGGTTATCTCTCCGTTTGCCAGAGTGCAGGCGGAGTCATTCACCTCATCAGCAGCGTCAATCACTATGCTTTCAACCTGGCCTGGCTGCAGGAAACGCCGGCCGCCGGCTTACCTTGGCCGAGGGCTAAGGAACTGGCAGCACGTTCCGAACTAACGGCAAATCTGCCGAATTCGGGTCTTCCCAGCCAAACGGCCCCTCCTTGGAACTTCCTCGGTCCAAAAGCCAAGGAGAGCCGGGTGGCTCGCAGGACTCGGCAGAAAGGCCTATGGATCGGTTCGGAGTCCGGCACGTTGGGACGATGGTCAAATGAGAAAATAGTCGGTCTGAATGGCGAGAATCTCTCCCGCGGCGTCACCGTCGAAATAGCAGCGCAGGTGTTGAGTAGTTCCCAAAGCCGTGGACTCGACCTGGAGCTCTTTGTCAGGGGTGGCACCCTTACCGTCAACCACTATCTCCTCACCATCACAACCTCCGGCATCTACTACTGGTATGACGGGAGGTTTCTGAAATGCAAAGGAGGCCTCGACAACTCCAGCGCAACTCATTTGTACCGGATTGCTGTACGCGACGACACGGCGGTCCAAATCTATCGGGATGGGAAACTACTTTCCGTCCAGCCCATGGATCTCGACATCGATTGGAGGGCCCCCGCCCGCGGATCCTACCTGCTGTGGGGTATAGGAGACCGCCGGACGGTAGCGGTAATCAGGAATGTTGCCTACGATGTCACGGGAGCATATCAGTGAGTACGCGGCATGGACCCGGCGTTACGAAGGAAATCTGCTGCGCTGGAGAGGCCCTTAATCGGATACTCCTTGGAGGGTACGAGAGCAGTCTTCATAATGCCGTCTATCCTGCTTACGATTGCGGGATGATCCGCCGCCAGGTTCGTGGTTTCTCCCGGATCCGTTTCCAGGTCGTAGAGTTCGAGAGGAGAGCCCACCCCGATCCTGACCCCTTTCCAGTTACCCCATCGAGCTGCCTGTTTGTAAGTCCTGCGTACGTGACCATAATCCCAGTACAGATACTCATGATCCTGCTGCGGTTTCCCAAGCAGGGCCGGGAGCATCGAAATGCCGTCGGTGTGGGGAGGGATCGGCAATCCTGTCAGCTCCGCGAAAGTAGGCATCATGTCCCAGAAGGCCAGAACCTGGTCACTGACCTGTCCAGCATGTATCTTCCCTGGCCATCGGGCAATGAAGGGGACGCGGATTGCCCCTTCGTAGACGTCGCGCTTGACGCCTCGCAGGGGTCCATTGCTGTCGAAGAACTCCACTGAGTGAATCGAGCCATCGTAAGGGCCATTATCGCTGGTGAAGAACACAATCGTGTTCCCATCGATTCCGAGTTCCTTGATCTTCTGCATGAGGCGCCCCACATCTCGATCCATCCGGGTAATCATGGCTGCATAGTTCTTACTGATCTGCGGCCAGTCCTCATCGCTGTAAGGCTCATCACTGGGTACGATAAAATGGTCGGGCGAGTCCTTGGGATAGTCTGAAAAGTGGGGGATCGTGTAGCAGAGATACAGAAAGAAAGGATCTTCCCAGTGCTTTTCGATAAACGCCAACGCCTTTTGCGTAAAAAGATCGTGTGTGTACATCCCTTTCTGCCCGCCCCGGTTCCCGCGTATCTTCCCCACATCGTTGACGATAACTACCTCGTCGAGAAGCACAACCTGGTGGTTTTCCCAGAGGTAGTCCGGGTAGTAGAAGTGGGCCTGATCCTGGTTGAGGTGACCGTAATAGTAGTCAAACCCCTGATACAGAGGGATGCCCCAGGAACCTGGATTTCCGAGCGACCACTTACCCACCCCACCGGTCTTGTATCCAGCTTGCTTAAGGAGTTCGGCTAGGGTGAAGTCGTCGGGCTGCAGCCAAACGTTATGGGGGATGTTATCCCGGATGCGAGAGTGCCCGCCGTGCATCCCCGTCATGAGGCTGCAGCGGGAGGGGGCACAGACCGTTGCACCTGCATAAGCCTGCGTGAAGCGCATCCCTTCTTCGGCCAGGCGGTCGATATTGGGCGTTCGAATCCGCTGCTGGCCATAGCACCCCAGGTCCCCATAGCCCAGATCATCTGCCATGATAAACACGATGCTGGGCTTAGCCGGCGGGGTCTTTCCCATCAGCAGACACCCTGCGAAAAAAGCCAACGTCGTTAAGTTCAGCAAGAAAGCAGACAGCCCGGCTCGGTAGTAGCTCATCTTCATTCCCCCTATTCCCTCTATTCCCTCTCGTGCGGTAGGCTGAGCTTCTCGAAAGAGGGAACCGTGGATTTTAACCACGCGAGGTTAAAAGCGTAGTGTTGTGCACTGCTGATGAGGTGGATGATTCCGTCGGCAGTCTGGCAAACCGACAGATAGCCTTTCGACTCCGCGCCGCTGCCGCCTTCGGCCTGGTCACCTGGTCCCATAATAAGCATCAAAACAAATACAGGGGAGAACGGGAGAAGGCGTCTTAATACGAGGACCAGTCGTTGGTTAACTCTTTGATCGCTCATGTCTGGCAACCTCCAGAAAACCGTCTATTCCGGAACGAAGCATCGGTTCCGAAACTAAGTCTCAAAGCTACACCAGCAGCTATCATACCTCGTCTAATCTGAGAGAACATCCTTGATAATATACCGAGGCATTCGCGCTGTAGACATTTCCGAGTCCGTTGAAGTACCGGGTGCCAGTGACAAATGACAAGTGACAAATGCCGGACCTTTCCTTCATAGCTCGAAGAGCGAAGGTGGACCTGTCGCGCCGTAGCTCGAAGAGCGAAGGCGGATGCCAGATACCAGGGTGTGGGTGTGGTCAAGACATAAGTGCCGATGTTTTGAGAGCCTGCACCGCATCCAGAGTCCCGCCTTGCGGGACGACATGCGCAGAGCCCAGGGCGCAAGCCCTGGGTTGGCGTCGAAACCTCCATTCGAGTCCCGCCCCGCGGGACGACATGATTCCCGCAGATCCGCCCTCCTTAGGATACCTGGGCGGCTGAATCTGTGCGTTTCTGTTGACAACGGGGTGAATTCGACCTGGCGCATCCCCCTTACGACCGTTTTTCAACAACTTATAGCCGTGTCGTGGGGTAAACTCCTTTGCTCACCTCTGGCAAGCCGCTCTGCGACTGTGTTTTCGCACAGCGCGATTGTCTCTATACCGAGGCATCAGCAACGCTTCAACCGCTTCGGTAGCGGCCGGAAGCTCACCAAATCCGGGGTCATTTTCTTGTCAACCACACATCACCAATATGGTTCTCCAATCGCCGTTTCCCGTCACCCGGGATCTCGTAACAGGGCCCGGTGAACGGTCCAGGAAAGTGGTAGGATAAGCCCCACAGGACCACCCGGTTTGCTGACTTCAGATCGCCGGTTTGAAGCCGGGAGAGTGCGGCGGGATATGAAGCTTGGAAGAAACAGAGTGGAAAATTGAAGCCGGTAATAGGTTTCCAAAGGGAAGTAGCGCAAAAACTGATACCATCGACCTAGACGGCTCGAAGAACAGCTCCAGTCTGAACTGGGTCGATCAGGCGGCGAATCTCACTTGGAGAAGCCTGGGGAGTTGTGCAGATGACTCTTAAACCGCAGCCGGAACAGTTAGTCGGCTATATCGCGCTGTCCGCCCCCGCCACCCGAGGCCCGGCTGTAGGGCACGAACCCTTCTTACGTCCGGAGATCGGCTTCACTCCCAAATGGTTCCACACTCATGTAGGGGTGGACCTGGGGAAACGTTGGCACACCGATCCAGCTTATCGACGGGACACGATCATTACGATGGCAAAGGAAATCAGGAACCGCTTTGGTGATCAGGGAATTGGGGCTTTACAAGACCCCGACCACCCTCAGGATCTCCTCACAGGGACCTTCGGCACGTCATTTGTGGCAGGCATTTACGGAATCCCCTGCGCCTATCAGTCCGATAACTGGCCCTGGAGCGAACACCAGTACATCAGTGAAGAGGAGGCTGATAACCTGGAACCCCCGGATCTGGATAACAACCGCTTGTTTGCAGAGCTCATAGATCAGCTGGATTGGATCGCCAGAGAGAATGGCCGCGTCGAGGGGTATATCAACTGGCAGGGCGTCTTGAACAACGCTTACCGGTTACGTGGCCAGTCACTCTTCATAGATATGTTGACGGCTCCCGAGAGAAGCAGGCGGATATTCGACTGCGTGACCAGTACGATGGTTGAAGCTGCTCGCCGTGTCTACAAACGGCAGCGGCAATCGGGTGTAGAGCGGCGTCACTCTACGGTCAGCAACTGCCTCGTCAACATGGTATCGCCTGCCCAGTACCGGGAATTCCTCCTGCCGTGTGACCAGCGGATCGCTGAAAGCTTTGGGTCGATCGGGGTTCACAACTGTGCTTGGAACGCCAATCCCTACATGGATGAATACGGCAAGATTGCTAATCTCAGCTACATCGACATGGGTATCGAATCTGACCTTCCCCGTGCTCGAGAAGCTTTTCCGACGGCCCGGCGAGCTTTGATGTACACACCAATGAACGTGGCCGAAAAGAGTTCTGAGCAGATTCGTTCCGACCTCGGAAAGATCGCCGCAGAATACGGTCCCTGTGACATTGTTTTCGCCGATATCGAGGCCGGCATCTCCGATGAACGAGTTCTCGAGATCATTTCGTTTTGTGATGAGATTTCCCAGCAGGTTGTTTAGCAGTCAAGACCTGCTGGGGTCGCTAAGAGATTCATAACCAACACCTTGTTTTCTTTGTGCCCTTGGTGTTCCCGGTGGTTTGGATAATCCGGGTATGGTGTTCCATCCTCGAGCCAATCCAAAGAAAAGCTCCCTATTTCCAAAGAAATGCCCCCCAATTCACAAGAAACGAGTCGCCCAACCGAGTCCCGTTTCTCTAAAATCCCTACTAGGAGGGGAAGAATGTCCTTCAGGAGGTCAGGAGGTATAGAGCGAATGCTAGAAACATTGAAATCGGCACAGAAATGGTTGTCGGCTAAACTCAAATCTGATGAAACCGGTGTGACCATTGTCGAATACGCGATCATGCTGGTTCTGGTCGCCGTAGTTGTGATCATTGCCAACCCGGCCATCCAGGCGGCACTCTCGACGCTGTTCTCAGGCGTTTCATCGTTCATCACAGCAGGTGCTTCCGGCCTTAGTTAAGGTTAGGTCGCATCTCTCGAAACTTGAAAACGGTGGAGGGTGGCATCCGCCCTGTTTGCCACCCCGTTCACCTCGCCGGCCTGGAAGTCACTCAACTTCCTTTACCACAAGCTGTCGAGCCCCATGGGGTGCTACATCCATCCGGCAACTCCCCTCATGAACACCCAAGTCCTCGTCTCTCCAAAAGTCGATAATTCGGTGTGGTTTGCCCAGCGGAAAGCTCATTGACTCTGGAGAGTCTCCCCAGCGGCTACTCCTTTCGAACCTCCTCCAAAAGAGACCACATGATCTTCCCGCTCGTGATTCAACTCACAGCACTTCCAGTGCGCTCCAGCTATTCTGCAAAGCATGTTGCAGTTTTCTGCGGAGGATTCAATTCCAGATTTGGGAGGAAATTAGTATGTGGGAACCAGAGAGTAAGTCAGAATCGAACACAATGAACACGGAAATGGA
>JAUVSF010000135.1 GCA_030597245.1 Acidobacteriota bacterium | reverse complement strand
GATTTCAACCGAGTCTTTCAGAGAAGAATTCTCGAGCACCAGGTCCAGCAAGTACAGGATCTTTGTACCTTCACCTGAACACACGTTGTAGACCTCGCCGCTTCTCCCTTTCTCGAGGAGTGCGGTATACGCGCGGACCACGTCGCGGACATCGGAAAGGTCGATGGTGCCGGAGAGGTCACCGAGGGATAGTCTTGGGTCCTGGGTCTTGGGTCTTGGGGCTTGAAGCTTGGGGCTGGGCCCTCCTTCGCTAAAGCTATGGAGGGCAGGCCCTTCTTCGCTCTCCGAGCTATGGAGGGCAGGGCCTGGGGGCTGGGTCTTGGGGCTTGGAAACTGAGCCTCAGGCCTCAGGTCTCGAGCCTCAAGACTCACCACTTGCCGGCAGAAATCGGGTAAGACGAAGCCGGTGGGTTGTCCCGGTCCGGTGTGATTGAAGGGACGCGCAATCACCGCCTCGACGCCGAAACGTTCGTAGTACCCGATCGCAGCCAGTTCGGCCATGTCCTTGGAGGAGGCATATGGCGTCTGCGGCGCCGGGTCAGTCGTTTCAGAGATGGGTCCACTTTCCGATGGCGTTCCGTAGACCTTCGATGAACTCACGACGAGAACACGAGCCTCGGTTTCAAGTGTTCTCAGAACTTCGAGAAGGTTCACTGTTCCCTGGACATTGACCAGGAAATAGTCCCGTGGACGTTTGATCGATTCGGCCGGGCTTACCAGTCCAGCCAAATGATAAACGTGGGTTGGTTTCAACTCATGCAGCAGCTGAGAAAGGCCTTCGAAGTCGAGTAGATCGCAGAAATGGACAGCGCAGTTCTCTGCAGGTTGGGATGGGACCAGGTCGAGGCCGACTACTTGCTTCCCTTCGGAGACCAGATACTCGGCCAGATAGCGGCCCACGAAACCGTTGATGCCGGTGATTAAGCTTGACCCGGTGGTCACAGCAGGGCCCCTTGCCTGGCCGAAGCGGATTCATTCCCAACCAGTGCCAGATCCGCATCGACCATCATCCTGACGAGCTGCTCAAAACTGACTTGTGGCTCCCATCCCAGGACTTCTCTAGCCTTGGTGCCATCAGCAAGTAACTGGTCGACTTCGGCCGGCCGGATCAGGTTGGGATCAAGGGATACGTGTTCCTCCCAGTCGAGGCCGGCTTGGTCAAACGAAATCTGGACCAGGTCACGGACCGTGTGGGCAATACCGGTTCCTACGACAAAGTCACCGGGTTCAGGCTGCTGAAGCATCAGCCACATGGCGCGGACGTAGTCAGCCGCATATCCCCAATCACGAGCTGCATCGAGGTTTCCCAACTGGAGCTTGTCATCCAGACCATGTTTGATCCGCGCTACTCCATAGGTCACTTTCCGAGTCACAAACTCCTTTCCGCGGCGAGGCGATTCGTGATTGAAGAGAATGCCGGAGCAGGCAAAAAGATCAAAGCTCTCCCGATAATTCACGGTGATGAAGTGACCATAGACCTTGGCAACGCCGTAAGGGCTTCGAGGGTGGAAGGGAGTCGTTTCAGTCTGCGGGGTCTCCCGGACTTTTCCGAACATCTCACTACTCGAGGCCTGGTAGAAACGGATCTTTGGATTAACGAGGCGGATTGCCTCCAGCAGTCGAGTTACGCCGAGGGCGGTGAACTCGGCCGTGAGCACCGGCTGTACCCAGGACGTCGGAACGAAAGATTGGGCCGCCATGTTATAGACTTCGTCGGGCTGAACCTGCTCGATCAGGCTGATCAGAGAGAGTTGGTCGAGAAGATCGGCTTGCTTCAGTTCGATCTGGCCGTGAAGGTGTTGGATCCGGCCGAAGTTTTCGGTACTGGAGCGGCGTACCATGCCGACGACTCGGTAACCCTTTTCGAGTAGGAAATCAGCGAGATAAGATCCATCTTGACCAGTAACACCCGTGATCAACGCAGTTTTTGTGTTCATTGTGTTCCTCAAGTAATCAGTCGTGACGAGACACGCAAAGACATTATAGGATTTACGAACGACGAAGAATATTTCACGCGAAGGCGCAAAGGACGCAAAGGTATCTCACGCAAAGGCGCCAAGAACGCAAAGGGGTTAAGAGAGGGTAGCTAAATTGGTGCATAAGAACTCTATAGATTCTTGGCGATCTTTGCGTCCTTTGCGTGAAACATCTTGGCGGCTTGGCGTGAGACCATTCGGAATGTGATGTTGATCACACGATCGTGCTGTCCTTCCAAGGTACAACTACCTCGAAACAACTAGACTCTGCAGGTTTCTTCCGTCAAGGGTAAACCTTGGGAGACCAGGGGGCACAAAGCCACGGGTCCTAACGGAGACAATAGCGTTTCCGAAGGATAGCCGGGTTGCCGAGGAGGCCTGGCCTTGCCGCCTTCGGGCGGGGGTCAAGCCCGTTTGCCCTTTTTGGGCAAACGGGCTTTTTTTGTCGCTAAGGGTTGTTCATTAACGGGTGGCGCGAGGTTTTGGGCATGATGTGCTGTAAATAAATCCCTTCCTTGGCTTTTGGATCTGGGACGAACCTCTCCGCCACCCTTTGGGCAAATGTCAAGTGTCAAATGACAAGTGACAATCCAAATGACAAATGTCGAATTCGTAATTCCCTTCCATTCTTAATTCACACATCGAACTTTCTTCACTCCTTCTCCTGGTACTCGATATTTTCGATCTCGATTGAGATGTTCTTCTTTCGGTACGCAGCCCGGGCCGACTTGACGTGGGTCGGTCCTCCCAGCGCAACCAGTCCGAATCTGACGAGTACATTCAGTGGTTCTCCGGCGTAAGTCGTTTTGACGTCCATCTCACGGAGTCTGTCTCCTGTGATTTTCATCGCTACGAGGTCACGTGAGCTCGCAAATCCGCTCCCCTTGATCGTAACGATTCCGGCGGAAGGTCCTCCACCCTCGAGGACCCAGGCCTGGTTCAAGAAGCTTCTGAGCTTTGAGGGGGAGGGCTGAGCATAAAGCATCACCAGATCGAGAACCCTTCGAATGTCCTCCCACTGGCCGACTCCGAAGAGTTCTGCTGCCTTGGAGTCCTCCTGCTTACCAGTCTGGTCCACTGTAGTTGCCTGAAGCTGCCCGTTCTCGTCGTAACCGACCTTTTCGTGAATTGTGCCTTTCAAGTCTCCCTTCACGTAGATCATCGTTACTCGGGTCCACGAGTACTTCTGAATCGTTTCAACGTGTTTTTCGAGGCGTTCCAGTAGCTCGGCCTTCCCCTGTGCCTGAACTGAGGCCGCAGAAAGCACAAGAACTGTAAGAACAATTAGAGCCCATAACTTCGCCGTCCATCTGATCATTCCGCTTCTCCTGATTTTCGATTTTGGATGATATTCTCTCACAGGGGGACCGGTAATCGGTAATCGGTGAACGGTTATCGGTTAACGGGGTGGGCTGTTAAACTCCTTCGTGCTCGAAACTCGTAACTCGAAACCATTCGACATTCGAGAATCGTAAACCGACAATCGAAATGGGGTTTTGATGAGAAATGTGAAGATCGTTGGAATCGCTGTGCTGGTTCTGTTGGCGGGTGCCACTCTTTTTGCGGAGAGAGTAACAATCTCGAAAGAAACGCTTCGTGACAAGATACGGGGCGGCTGGGCTGGACAGACGATCGGGTGTACTTTTGGGGGTCCCACCGAGTTTCGTTTTCGAAGCACCTTTATTCCCGATTACATGCCGATCGAATGGAACGAAGGCTTGATGAAGTGGTGGTACGAAAACGCACCCGGTCTTTACGACGACATCTACATGGATCTGACTTTCGTGGAGGTATTCGAGAGCCAGGGCCTTGATGCCCCCGCCGAAGCCTTTGCCAGGGCGTTTGCCAACGCCGAGTATCGGTTGTGGCATGCAAACCAGGCTGCCCGCTACAACATCTTGAGAGGAGTCATGCCACCCAAGTCGGGTCACTGGATTTACAATCCTCACGCCGAGGACATCGATTTTCAGATCGAAGCCGACTTCGCCGGTTTGATGAGTCCCGGAATGGTCAACACAGCCTCTGAGATCTGCGACAGAGTCGGTCACATCATGAACTATGGCGACGGCTGGTACGGAGGAGTGTACGTCGCTGCCATGTACTCACTGGCTTTCGTATCCGACGACATCGACTATGTTGTGAACGAGGCGCTGCGTGCTATCCCCGAGGAAAGTCAGTTTCGGCAGTGCATAGCGGATACGATCCAGTGGTCCAGGGAAAACCCTGAGAATTGGAAGGCAACGTGGTTCAAAGTCCAGGAGAAATGGGGAGGAGATGTCGGTTGTCCCGATGGAGTGTTTACGACCTTTAACATCGATGCCAAGATCAATTCAGCCTGGATCATCCTGGGGCTGCTTTACGGCGATGGTGACTATGGGAAGACTCTTTCAATCAGCACGCGAGCCGGCGATGATTCGGATTGCAATCCTGCCAGTGCCGGAGGCATTCTCGGAGCGATGCTCGGCTATAAAAAGATTCCGGATTACTGGAAACAGGGACTGAGTGAGGTCGAGCCAATCGATTTCAAGTACACGACGATTTCATTGAACGACACCTACGACATGTCATTCCGTCACGCCCTCAAGGTGATCGAAGGTAACGGCGGAAGAGTTGATGGTGATTCTGTCGAGATCGAGGTACAAGAGCCGAAGGCGGTCCCGTTGGAAGTCGGTTTTGAGGGGCACTATCCTTCAGAGCGTCGGAGTATGGGGACACGGTTTATCAACGAAGCTTCATTCGAGATCGAGGGCGTTGGTTTCTCCTTGACGGGGGCGGCGCGCCGGGGCGACGCAGCCGAGGGCTTCGAGTTCGAAGTCGAGATGTATATCGACGGTAAGCTGACAGAGACGACCCTACTCCCAACCCGTTACATCAGGAGGAAGACCCCTGTTTTTTGGCGGTATCAGCTGCCACAGGGACGGCACGTGGTCCGCCTGAAGGTTTTGAACCAAGCTGCCAACGCTGCAATCGAATTGAACGATCTGATCGTCTATTCCGACAAGCCGGTGGAGATCAAGCATTAGGAACAAGATGCCGGTTTAACCACGAATTCACTAAATCACTAAGATCTTCTTGTGCTTTTGTGATTTGGTGGTTAGTCATTCTTCGCTTGGTTTGAGGGCGCAGACGACGCAGGGGACGGCTCCGACTCCGGATTCAATGTCTTTTTCAAAAACTCGCTGAATCTCCACTTCAGAGAATTCACTTGTTGAAACGCGATCGATCCGGTCGGCGCAGAAAACACCACCTACTGATCCCACAATGGTAGCCGCGTAGACGAATCCGTCTAATAATTTCTCAATGTCGTAGTTTTCTGCCTGAGGACAGTCTTTTCTGCCCCAGAAAGTCTGCACGGCAAATCCGTTGGCGGTTGACGATGTCTCGCTTGCTCGATATCCGTGGGCCGTTCCAGCCTTATCGTTGAAGATGAAGTTGACGGCGGTGGCAGATTCGAATCCCGCTTCGATGTCGATCTGTCCGACGTAGAATTCAAGACCGGCTTCAGCTGCTACTTCGCTGACAAGCACTGTGTATGTGCCTCCCGGTATGACGTTGCCCTGTTCATCTGCACCGGCTCCGCTACCGGCTGCGGCGAGTTCCGCGGTAGTGACTTCGACCGGCACCATATCGGAGTCTTGCTTTACAAAGAGTCGGAAAAGAATCGTTCCCGTTTCTGTTCCGCCGTTTGAGATGGCAAGACCGGTATCAAAATCGTCAAAAGTAACGTTATAGGTCAGTGTCGATCTGACTTCTGCAAGTACCCCTCCCAGGGGCATTGCCAGTACGAAGACGACGAAAAGAACCATTACTCGAATCATTGTTTTACTCCGTGCATTCAGACTATCATTAGGAGTAGTAAGTAGTAAGTAGTAAGTAGTAAGTAGTAAGTAGTGAACGGACGACGTGTTTTCTTGGTGCCTTGGTGGTAAATCTTCTTAACCGATAACCGATAACCGATTACCCGCCCCCCTCACTCGCCAGGTACTCACGAACCGCTTTCCGGCGGCCGATCAGAAATACTGAGACGACAATCCCTGCACCGCAGACCTTGTAAATCAGAGGGATGTTCTTGTCCGTGAGGTCGCCTGCGATTCCTCCAGCGACCATTCCCAGAGGTGACGCGGCATTTGCGATGGTCATGACGAGGCCCATCACCCGTCCTCTCAACTCGCTGCCCGCAGTTGTCTGGAGGATCGTGGTCACATGGACGTTGAACATGCCGAGCATTGCTCCCGCGGTTCCAATTGTTAGTAGCGCCACGACCGGCTCGTGGAGGAATCCGAGTACCCCGAAAAGTAGTCCGGCGGCAGAGAGCAATACCAGCAGGATCCGGCTTCTTGACACACCGGAAAGGGGGATAGTGCCGGCGAGGGCGTAGCCAACCACGGAACCGCCACTGAATCCCGCCATCAGGAAACCAAACCATTCGGCTCCCCTCTCCAGACTGATCTCTACATAGAAGGGCATCAGGACGATAAAAGGCATCGCGAAGAAATGGACTGCGCCGACCATGAGGAGGAAGTTGCGCATCCCCTTTCGTCTCCAGACGTACTGCAGTCCGGCGATGACATCGGCCTTGAACTCGGTAGGAGCGGATCCTTCTTTCGAACCATTGGCAATCTTTTGTGGAATCTGGATGAAGGACTCGCTCACCGCGGAGAAGAGGGACGTAAGTCCGTCAACTCGAACGAGGACCGGTGCTCCCAGCAGGGCGTACAGGACTCCTCCAGCTCCCTGACCCAAGATCTGTGAGAAACGGAAGGAGAGCTGGTTCATCGAATTGGCAGCTGTAATCCGGTCCTTCGGTACCAGGTCTGGGACCGCAGCCATGATTGCGGGTCTGAAGAAGGCTTGGACAACTCCATTCAGGGCAGCGACGACAAACAGACCAGCGATCAAGACGTTAGTTGATTCGGGAAACAGAAAGAACAATCCGGAAACGGTGAGTACTCCCAATCCGCTGAGGATGTCGGAAACGACGATGATGATCTTCCTGGAATAGCGGTCAGCTACAGTTCCCGCTACTGGGCCGAGGACTACGCCCGGCAACATGGAGAGCGTCATGAGGATGCCCATCAGACTGGCAGACCCGGTTCCCTCCATGGTCCAGTACATCATGGCCAGGAAAAAGGCCTGAGAGCCGATCAGGCTCACGAACTGACCCTGCCAAAGCAGGAAAAAGTTTCGGTTGAACAGTCGGGTCGCCACGCGATTTTCCTTCATATTCTCCCAGCGCTGTGTCGATCGCTTCGTCGACTTCAGGGACGCTCCACAGGATTGCATCAGATGTAACGCCACAAGGTCAAACACCGTGGCCAGTTCTTACTGCAAAAAAGCTTTCAAGTTTTCCCCATCGGTTTGCGCCTATATAGGTAGGAGCCAAAGATGATGAACGGGATTAAGAGCATAAAGAGAAACAGATTCAAGGTTGAGAGGATCGCTCTTCTGGAAATTATCGTCTTGTTCGTACTGCTGACGACTGGTCCAGCCTGGGCCTCCTCTCCGGGGCAGGTCGGTGATTCCGACAGTCGCTCCTCTGGCGTCTGGATTGACCCTGAGGGCAATCCGTTACCTTTTGAGACACCTGAAGAAGTGGAAGCCTTTCTCGAGACAGCCAGGGTTGTCGAGATGAAGAAGATTCCTGTGGGAGTCACGAAACCTCGCAAGATGCTCCTCGAGAAGGATGGATTAAGGATGCATGCGATCTTCAGGGATGTGGAGGATTTCAAACATAAATGGGAGAGCCCCAGAGGTGTAAGAATCAACTTCCACGATTCCTGCATGTATGAGTACGCAGCCTATCGGTTCGCTCGGGTCCTGGGATTGGAAAGAGTCCCTCCGGTGGTGATCCGGGAGTTCAAGAAGGAAGATTTCGTTAATCCGAAATCTTGCAACAAACTCAGGAAGAAGAAGGGAACGCTTCAGGCCTGGGTTGAGAATGCCATGACGGAGAAGGACCGGAGAGACCGCGACGTCATCCCTCCGGATGTAGTTAGCTGGGGGCGACAATTTCAGTTGATGCGCATCTTCGACAATCTGATCTTCAATGAGGATCGGAACCAGGGCAACATCCTGATTGGACCGGATTGGAGAATCTGGTTCATCGACTCGACTCGAGCATTCATGCCCTATCCCAACCTCAGCGAACCCGAGACCATCAAGCGATGTGATCGACGTCTTTGGAAAGTCCTTCTGCAGCTTGATGAGGAGACCGTGAAGCAGGAGTTGGAAGGTTCACTGTCACCTAGACTGATCAGATGCCTCATGAAGAGGGTCGAATGTCTCATTGCGCATCTGCAGAGTTTGATTGACGAGCGAGGAGAACATCTCGTTATCGTCGATGCTGAAATATGACGACTAGGACGACAACACAGGAGGGGTGACCTCTTTACTAAAGTGGTCGGCCTTTACGGGGCCCGAGCGAATCCAGTCCTTGGAGATCGCCCGGGCCCTTTCTTTTGCTTTGGAGTGCGGCAGCCGTACCTGCGACCCTTTTTGGAGTGCGGTAGCCCCTAGCTGCCGCTTTTCCTTCGATCACAACCGCTTCAGCTCTCGACTGCATCCATGGGGCATTGGAGCTTGTTTGGAGTGCGGCCTAGCTACCGCTTCATGTAATGACTTTCCATTTACTCACCCTCTCCACGGCTCATCCCAATCAATCGGCAACGGGTCGAAATCATCGCGTTCCTTGATTTGATCATATTTGAAGCTCTTCAACTTCCTGCGCATGGCGGAAGGCCACCAAAGTTCAATCGACGTGGCGGAACAGAATGGATAGTCCACAGCTGTATCGACCAACCCGTGTTTCACTGGATTATTGGTGACATAGTTCAGCCTTGCCCAGTAGCTGGCTTCAAATGTCAAGCACTTGTCCCAGTATTGGTACCAGACTTGCCGGCCTCGACAACCGTCGATTCCATTGATCGCTTCGGCCGATACCGAATGAAATCGCTGCAGCCAGCGAGACAATTTCCGGGTTTTATCATCGGCGGAAGCAATTAGGTGGTAATGATCTGAGAGTAGCGCCCAGGCCTCCAGAGACCAGCCGAAGCTTTTGGCAGTTTCGAACAGAAACGATTGAAGCATTCTGAGGCTTTGGCCTTTGGCGAAGAAGTGCTGTTTGTAGAGCGTGCCTCCAGTGATAATGTAGGTAGAACCGGGGATAAACCGATGGGGAGGCGCGTGATGCCAATCGGTGAATTGAGAGCGGGCCGGGGTGCTTGTTGGTTGTCTCATACTTAGAATAACGATTGAAGATTGGAAAGTGCGAAAAGGGAGCGGTGAGGGGGGGGATTGGTGAGGAAGAAAAGCGGCAGCTAAGGTTCCCGCACTCCAAGGAAGAAGGCGGTAACTAGGGCTGCCGCACTCCAAAGCCGGACTCCAAAGGCCTCAACTGTACAGCTGGAACTGCCGGAGATAGAATCGATCAGCTTGGAGGGAAAGGATGATTCGGACCCTTGCCCCTGCCCACGGGGGAAGCCCGGCAGAAGATCAATGAATCAAGACGATGCGGAACAGATTCACCGGACGAGTTTAAGGATACTGGACGAAATCGGAGTGCGGCTGGAGCATGAAGAGGTTGTTGAGAGGCTCGTGCGGGCGGGTGCGGTAGCAGGAGTGGGAGCCTGTGAAATCCGGATCCCTCCCCAGATGGTAGAAGATTGTCTGGCTACGGTTCCTTCAAGGATTGAACTGGCTGATCGAAAGGGCGGGAAGACGCTCCTGGGTACTGATTCGCCACCCGTATTCTGGACCAATCCCGGCTTGCACATTTTGGAGGGAAGGGAACTTCGGGAAGTTACCAGCCGGGATCTGGCTGCCATAGCCCGTTTATCGGATCACCTCAGCAACATTGACGGAGTCATGGGGATGGCCATGTCCGACGTGGAACCGTGGCATCGAGATTTTGTTGGTGTCCGTGTGATCGCCGAGAACTGTCGAAAACATGTTCGTGCGCTCTGCTTCACTCCTCAAGGGAT
>JAUVSF010000552.1 GCA_030597245.1 Acidobacteriota bacterium | reverse complement strand
GCCGAAGGCTACGCCACACCGACGATCTGGAACGTGCAGGACTCGACAAATGTCCTTTGGAAGGCTGCAATTCCAGGATTGTCTCATTCGTCTCCTGTTGTCTGGGGAGACAGTATCTTCCTCACCACTTCAATCAGCGAGGAAGACGACAAGGAACTTCGGGTGGGCCTTTACGGCGATATCGAACCCGTAAAGGATGAATCGACTCACCGCTGGCGTGTCTATCGACTGGACAAGAACACCGGCAAGATCCTCTGGGCCAGAACAGCTCACGAGGGAGTGCCCAAGACCAAGCGTCATCCCAAATCGACCCACTCCAACCCGAGTCCTGCAACTGACGGGCGGCGTGTTGTGGCGTTCTTCGGGTCGGAGGGCCTCTACTGCTATGACTTCGAGGGTAAGCTCATATGGAAAAAGGATCTGGGGATTCTCAATTCCGCTTTCTTCGTTGCTCCCAAAGCCCAGTGGGGGTTTGCGAGCTCTCCCGTAATCTTTGGAAACAGGGTCTTTGTCCAGTGTGACGTACTGGGTGACTCGTTCGTTGCAGCCTTTAACCTCGATGACGGGGCCGAGCTCTGGAGGACTCCCCGCGAAGATGTTCCGACTTGGAGCACCCCTACCGTTCACCAGCGAGGTGATCAGGTTCAACTGATAGTCAACGGATGGAAGCATATCGGCGCCTACGAAGCAGCGACCGGCAAGGAGATCTGGCGACTCACGGGCGGGGGAGACATTCCGGTTCCGACTCCCATCGTTGCCCACGACCTGGTTTTCATTACCAATGCTCACGGACCCGGTTCACCGATCTTCGCAATTCGGCTCGATGCGCGAGGAGACATCTCGCTCGAAGAAGGGACCAGTTCGAACGAGTTTGTGGTCTGGAGCATTGAGAGGGGAGGAGCCTATATGCAGACCCCCCTGGTTTATGGCGACTATCTGTATAGTTGCCGAGATAACGGAGTGTTGAGCTGCTACGAGGCTAGAACGGGGAAACTGATGTACCGGGAACGTCTGGGCCAGGGGGCTGCCGGGTTCAGTGCCTCGCCCGTTGCAGCGGATGGAAAGCTCTACTTCAGCAGTGAAATGGGAGACATCTATGTCGTGCGGGCCGGCCCCGATTTTGAAACCCTGGCGGTCAATTCTGTAGACGAAGTCGTCATGGCGACTCCGGCGATATCGGAAGGCAAGCTTTATATCAGAACAAGATACCATTTGCTGGCAATCGGATAGGAACCTTCGACGGATCTTTGGCGACCCGTTATAATATCGGAGTCATGCGTTTTCTTCTTTTTTTGCCCCTCTGGCGCAAGGGAAGGGCAGCCCCCAAGCTGTGTTTCCCGGGAGCGCTGCTCTGGACCTTTCTGTTTACTGTAACCTCGGTAGACGGTGCCGACTGGCCTCAGTTCCGGGGCCCCGATCGCGACGGCATCTCCAAAGAGACGGGGCTGATGCGCGATTGGCCGGCTGGGGGTCCGCAAGTACTCTGGTCCATCGAGGTGGGCCAGGGCTATGCATCACCGGCCATAGTAGGCGGTCGTGTCTATTTCAACGATTACGATAGTGCCGCGAACGAGTGGCTGGTCCGATGCCTCACACTGGATGAAGGCAAGGAACTCTGGCGATTTAAGGAGAAACGGAGAATTCGCCCCAACCATGCCATTACTCGAACGGTTCCAGCTGTTGACGGGAAGTACGTCTTCTCTCTCGACCCCAAAGCGATCTTCCACTGTCTCGATGTTGAGACAGGGAAGGAGTTATGGCGAAAAGAACTGGTCAAGGAATTTGGGGCGAAGATTCCACCCTGGTATAACGGCCAGTGTCCCTTGATGGAAAGCGACCGGATCATCATTGCTACCGGCGGTGAGACTCTCCTGGTGGCTCTCGAGAAGGACACAGGCAAGGAGATCTGGCGATCTCCCAACCCCGAAAATCAGCCGATGACCCATGCTTCCCCGATGCCGGCCCTGCTGGGTGGCGTCCCACAGTATCTGTACACAACTCTGAAGGGAGTGTATGGGTTTGACGCCAAAGACGGCACGCTCCTCTGGTATGCGCCATTTAAGCTCAATGTGGCGGTTGCACCCTCTCCACTTAGGATTGACAACGAACTGGTCTTCCTGACGTCCGGATACAACGCAGGCACTGCGATGTTCCGTGTCACTAAGAATGGAGGGACTTTCAGCGCAAAGAAGGTTTTCGAATTGACGCCGGCGGAATGGAATTCCGAGGTCCATACTCCCATTCTGTTCAAAGATCACCTCTTTGCCGTTGGGAGGAATCGTCGAGGGCTCTTCACCTGCTTGAACACGAAGGGAGAAATCATCTGGACGAGCGATGGCAAGGCATCCTTCGATCTGGGGAGTTTTCTACTCGCGGATGGGATGCTCTTCATTTTGGAAGGCAAAACTGGAATGTTGCGGCTTCTTGAGGCCAACCTCACTGAGTATCGAGAGTTGGCCAGTGCCCAGGTCTTGAGTGGTCACGATGTCTGGGGCCCCATGGCACTCTCAAACGGGAAGCTTATACTGCGTGATCTGGCGAAAATGGTTTGCATTCAAGTAGGGAAATAGGGCTGAAGAGAGGATGAAACAGGGAGCGATGCGGAACTTTGCAGGTCCTAGTCCAACGCCGAAGAGTCGTCGATAGAGAGGTAGACTGAGAATATGAAGTATCGTCACGAGAGTACGATTGGTGGCAAAGGATCGGCCCCTCATCAGTTTAGTTCGACTCTGCGCGGCATCACTGTCGACTCGAGCGACAACATTTTTGCCGTCGGCGATTCTGAAGTGAAGGTTTTCGACCCGTCCGGAACTCTCCTCCGGCGGTGGCAGACAGGACTCCCCGGGTTGAGCGTTACGGTTTTCGACGAAAAAGTGTATGTGGGCCAGGCAGGGCAGCTCGAGATTTATGACCTGCTCGGTAAACTCCAGAAGACGTGGCGAGACTCGAAATTGTTGGGCATGGTCACCGCGGTTCAGGTAGTGGATGACTATGTTCTCATTGCCGATGCCCGTGACCGGTGCATTCGCCGTTATGACCGTGAAGGCGCCTTTCTGAACAGCATTGGCAAAGACAACCGAATGAAGGGATTCAGGATCCCAAATGGGGCGCTTGACTTCTCAGTCGATGAGCACTCCATCATCCACGCCTGTAATCCCGGCAAGCATCGGGTCGAGCGCTACACTCTCGAAGGAGATCTGCTTGGACACATCGGCAGGTTCGACGGCCGCGATCCCGAAGGATTCACGGGCTGTTGCAACCCCTCGAACGTTGTCGTCACCGGTGAAGGGCATGTTTACGTTACTGAGAAAGCAGGCCCCCGTGCCAAAGTCCTGGACAGTTCCGGCAATCTTCTGGCCGTTATTGCCACTGCTGTATTCGATCCGAACTGCAAGAACATGGATGTGGCGGTCGATTCTCGTGGTCGTGTGTTTGTGGCCGACACGGTTCTCCTGCGGATCAATGTCTTTGTGGTTGAAAATGGAGGCACCTCTTCATGAGCGATGCAGGAGGCGGAAGACATCTGACTATGAAAGAGAAGAAGCCAAGAAGAGAGTTCCTGGGTCACGTGGTCCGCG
>JAUVSF010000206.1 GCA_030597245.1 Acidobacteriota bacterium | reverse complement strand
TGGGAGAAAACTGGGAATGGTTTAACGTGTTCCGAATCAAGAAGCAGTATTCGGGACCCTTGCCCGAAGCAGAGCAGCATTGGTAGTCACTTTGTGAGAAGTGCGGGCCAGGGTGGGGGGCAACGGGCGGGTGAAGTCGGTGAACGCTGGAGGAGAGGCTCAAGATTGATCGACGCAGACCAGGTAGCTGAAACGGACAGTTCAAGCTTCCACAGCCGGCTCTCAGGACAGGAGTCAGAGCTCGTAGTTCGAAGTTCAAGATCTGAACTCCGCCGAGCCAATTGGTTGTGGGCAGGTGGATTTGTTACCGTCATGGCGATCCATCTGCTCTGGACAACCGCGAATCAGATGCCTGCGATCTGGGACATGGCCCACCACCAGTTCATGGGGTGGCTTTATCTGGCTTCTTTCCAGGACGGCAGGCTGTTAGCTGATTTGTCCAGCATCTCTTCCTACTACCCTCCACTCTATTACCTCCAGGAATCTTTTGTGATGGCACTGACCGGCCCAAGCAGGTTCCTGGCCTGGTTTGCCAATCTGCCCGGGCTGTTTCTTTTGAGTTTCTTCACTTATCGCATGGCTCTTCTGAACTGCCGGCCCGTGTCGGCAGTTGGGGCGGGAGTAGTGGTACTGCTACTACCGCTGGTGGCGTGGACGAGCCGTGAAACACTTCTTGACCCCACGCTGGCCGGGTGGGTCACGCTGGCCCTGTTTCTGGTTCTGAAAAGCCGCTTCCTCCAGTCAAAGGGGTGGACTTTGCTTTTCGGCCTCGTGGTGGCCGCGGGCATGTTGACGAAGTGGACGTTCGCGGTGTTTCTAATAGCACCCGTTCTGTTTTCGTTTTACAGGAGCAGCGAGAGAGGCCGAGTGCTGAGAAACTTGCTCGATGCAGTCCTGGTATCGCTTCCGCTTATCTTCTGGTGGTATTTGCCTAACCTCGGCTCTCTCTGGCAGAGATTTAAGCTGACCGCTCTGGCTGCCGTGTGGGAGCAGGATCCAGGGCTTTCCAGCTTCTGGGGCTGGATCTACTACCCCCGCAGTCTCTCCAGCTACTATCTTTTCTTCTTGCTCTCGGTGGCGCTGGGATGGGCCCTGTTCCTTCTGCTCCGCAGGCCAATCCGGCTTGCCGATTCCTTTCTTCTCTGGACGGCATTGGGAGGAGTCCTGCTGCTCAGTGCCTTGAAAGCCAAGGACCCACGCTACGTGATGCCCCTTGTGGCTCCAATCGTGATCATTTTGATCGGGGCTTTCGATACTTTGAAATGGCGGCTATGGGTTTCAGCAATCGTCCTAATTGCTTTCTTGCAGTTCCTTGCCGTATCCTTCTGGTTCTCTCCGATCTCGGGTAAGCTTGCCTTCTTTGAACTTGAGGATGATACGGACTACCTGGGAATGAGCAGAGAATGGGTTCTCTATTCGTCCGATTATTTTGGTGTGCTCGGTCCGCCTCGGGTTGAAGACTGGCACCACGCTGAAATTGCGAGGCATTTTGAATCGGGAACTCGAGTGGGTTTCGTCCCTGATGCGGTCCGTTTCAACCCTGCTACGCTAAGGCTTTTCGCAGTGGAGCAGGGAATTCAGCCAAACATTCTGCGAATTGGCGATAGAGCCGAGTTCATGGCAGAGCTGGAGAGCCTCGACTGGATGGTTGGAAAAACTGGAGAGCAGGGGATATCCTATATCACTCGATACAACGAACAGGTTTATGATGCCGTGGAGGCCCGTAATTGGCGGCTGGTAGAGAAATGGAACCTTCCCGACGGGACCGAAGCGGTTCTCTGGCAGAATCCTACCCATTCTCAGTGATCATCCCTGCCCATAATGCTGCCCGGTTTCTTCCCGAAACGCTGGAGGCGCTTGCCGGAAACGATCTGAGAAATACCGAGGTGATTCTGGTTGATGATGCTTCAAGCGACAGCACGGGTGAGGTTGCTCTGCGATTCGAGGCCTCACTCAGTTTGAGAGTGGTTACGTCAACGAGTCAATCAGGGCCGGCCGGTGCTCGGAATCTGGGAGCTCGTGAAGCCTCCTGTCCATACCTCCTTTTCCTGGATGCGGATGTCTTGCTCCCTTGCCAGGCTCTTTTCTGGATTCGGGAAACGTTCGATCTGTATTCACATCGGGAGGATGTAGCCGGAGTTCTCGGCGCCTATTCAGAAGAGGCTCCGGACGGAGGCTTTCTGACCAATTTCAAGAATTTGAGCACCACCTATCTATATAAGATCACCGAAACACAGAGTCCTTTCCTCCATACGGCGGTTTTTGCTGTCAAGCGGGAAATTCTCGAACTTGCCGGCGGTTTTGACATTCGACTTGATCGAGCTGAAGACTTCATGCTGGGTGTCAAGCTGGGTTCTCGAGGCTACCGCTTCATAATCGATCGCCGAATTGAAGCGTGTCATCTGAAAGAGTATTCGCTGCGAGACATACTCATAGAAGACTGGCAGCGGGTTCAGAATCTCCGCAGGATTCGGTTATCCGGGGAGGAGCGCCGCTTCTCACTCAAGGCCCATCGCTGGAGTCGGCTCATTTCGCTGGCCAGTCCCGGATTGGTCATGGTGTGCATGTGCCTCAGTCTCGTGAAACCCGAGTCATTGTGGCTTGCCTTAGTGCTGTTCACGGTCTTTCTGGTCGCCAACCTGCGCTTTGGACTCTATTTGGTCGCCAGGAAGGGATTCTGGTTTGGCTTGCGGTCGCTGCTGTTTCTGTTTCTGGAGATGTTCTGGGCAGGCCTGGCAGTTCTGGCGAGCCTGGTGACACGCCGGTCGAAGAGAGCCATCAAGACACCAAAACACTAAGAATGAAGGGTTTACCTTCAACAGATCCCAGCAGGTCGATCAGCAGTCAAGATTCGCTTGCGTCTCATACGGCAAATGGAGATATTATGCTGACCAGTATCTTTCTTGTTGGATGCAGACAGATAAGAAAGGAACATCATGGATATTCAGACGCTGACAAGATTCTTCATGTGGTGCACAATCATAAACGGAGCCCTGTTGGTCCTCTGGACCACAATGTGCATATTGGCCCCGGATCTCGTGTACCGCACGCAAAGCAAATGGTTCCCCATTTCCCGAGAAGCCTTCAATCTGGTCATTTACTCGTTCCTCGGGTTGTTCAAGATCGTTTTTCTGGTCTTCAGTGTCGTTCCCTACGTGGCTCTTGTGATCGTCGGATGAGAAGGAGGATCCAAGAACAACATCCAGGCTATGTCCTCAAGGCTGCGCCTCAAGGCGATCGTGCGGCCGCAAAATTAGAAGGAGAACAGATATGAATACGACAGAAGCAATCTACAAAAGACGTGCAGTAAAACATTTTGATGATAAGCATTCTCTGACTGATGCTGAGGAGCGGAAGTTGCTGGAAGCAACTATTCAGGCTCCTACCAGCTTTAATATTCAACATTGGCGTTTTGTGATACTTCGCGACCCGGAACTACGCGCCAAAATACGAAAGGAACTTGGAAATGACCAGGCACAAATAACCGATGCCTCGCTACTTGTTCTTTTCACAGCAGATGTCAAGGCATGGCAGAAGAATCCGGAACGATACTGGGTGAATGCGCCAAAAGAAGTCGCCGACCTTCTGGTCGGTTGGATGGGCCCGTTCCACGAGGGGCGTGAACGACTGCAACGCGATGAAGCGCAGCGGTCAATTGGAATAGCGATGCAGACTCTTATGCTCGCAGCTCAGGATCTGGGTTATCAATCTTGCCCCATGATCGGGTTCGATATTGAGAAAGTCGCCGAACTGATCAATTTACCGGAAGATCATGCCATGGGGCCGATGGTGGCGATCGGAAAAGGAATCAAAGATCCTTGGCCAAAGCCAGGGCAACTTCCTCTCGAAGAGCTTGTTTTTGAGAACTCATTCTAGTAGCCGAACCAGGCGCTGCAGCGGAGGAAGCGATGGAAGATTTCCTGAAAACGGTTAATAGGAAACTTCTGTATGTTGCCGGCAGTTTTCTTGCTCTCGGATTGCTGTTCCTGATTGCGAGGGCTTCAAATCAGACTGTCGGGGCGTCGCTGACCTTCGTGTCCGGACCGGAGATTCGTAGCAATTCGAACCTTGCCGTCCCTCGCGCGGCTATACTGACCTTTGAATCCAGCGCACGAGTGAGCACACAGATTGAGATTACGACCGGTGATAGTCGCCGCATGCTCAAATACGGCCCAGAGAAATTGCCCCGGCAAGGCTTACCGTTGATTGGATTTTGTGCCGGACTTCGACACGAAATCCGGGTAACCATCTCGGACCCCGAGGGAAGGTTGACTCCAGCAACAGCTCACGTAGATTTTACTGCCCCTGCTCTCCCAGCCGAAGTCGAGGCGTTCCCAATCATCGAAACCAAAAGGCTGTCCAGTGCTCCGATGGAACCCGGGGTAACCATTTTCAACCCTCGGCGTCGCGCTCCGGTAGCCCGCATGAGCTCTGTCCAGGCAGAGAGATTCAATCAGGGCTTCGGTCTCCTGGTTGCCTTGGATGTTGCAGGCAATGTGATCTGGTTTTATCGCAGTACCTCACGCATAAGTGACTTCGAAATACTTCGGAACGGGAACATTGTCTTCCTGACTCAGGATTTCCGGGCGGTGGAAATCGACCTTCTTGGGAACATCATCACAGAATGGTATGCAGAGAACCGTCCGCAAGGTGCGATCGAAGGCGCTATTCCCGTAAATACGCTGACATTTCATCATGATATTGATGAATTACCCAATGGGAACCTCCTGGTACTCGGCAGCGAACGGAAGATGATACCGAACTACTTTACCAGTGAGGAAAACAAACAGGCGCCTCGGAAGGATCAATGGGTCATGGGAGATGAAGTGGTCGAATTCAGTCGGGACGGCAAGGTGGTCTGGCGCTGGAAAGCCTTTGAGCATTTGGACGTTTTCCGAATCGGCTATGAAACGTTCAGCGGTTATTGGGAACGTCGCGGATTTCCCGGAACCATCGACTGGTCGCATGCCAATTCCATAGTGACTCTCGATGACGAGTCCATCCTCGTCAACTACCGATATCAAAGTGCGATCACGAAGATCGACCGGAAGACCGGAGACATCTCCTGGATAGCAGGTGAACCTTCCGGTTGGAGCCGCGAGTTGCAGCCGCGACTGCTTAAAATGAAAGGCGACGCGAAATGGTTCTGGCACCAGCATGGACCCACTATTACTCCCAACGGCACGCTGCTTCTTTTTGACAACGGCAACTTTCAGGCGAGACCCTTCCAGGAACCGACTCCCCCAGCACAAACCCGAAGTCGGATGGTGGAGTATTCCCTTGATCAAGCTGAAGGGTTCATCCAGGAACGCTGGTCAACGGTCATCCCGGACGATCCACCTGTCGTGAGTTTTGCCATGGGCAGTACACAATATTTACCAGAGACAGGGAACTTACTGGCCGGTTACGGTTTCCTTTTGTCCCAGGATGATACTCGCGACAGCACCTGGCAAACGCTCGGCCAAAGTGAGGTCTGGACTCGAATTCGCGAGTACACCCACGATTCTCCGCCCAAGGTGGTATGGGAACTGACTCTCCGGGCTCGTGATAATGATTTCGGGCTAGGATGGAATCTCTTTGGCGCAAGGCGTATCGAGTTCTTTCCCATGAGCGATTGTGGCTCGCCTTAGTGCTGTTCACGGTCTTTCTGGCCGCCAGGACAAGCAAGGATGCATGTCCTACCGTAAGACAACCTTCCAGGTTGTCACTCCGGGCCTCATGACCTTCCAGGGATACACGGTTTACGGTAAACTTCCCGCAGAAGGCTGTCGTTGACAAGCTGGAAGCTGACCCGAAAATGACAGGCTAGAAGCCTATCTTCCGTCGCGGAACTCGTTGCCAATGGACTAACTATGGAGAATCTTTCGCCGATTCTTGGTTGCGTTTCATACGGGCAACCGGGATATTATGCTGAGGAGTATATTCCTTGTTTCACCGGGAACTGAGATTAGACTTGTAGCTAAAACCAATAACAAGAAGCAGGAAAGCAAATGGTCCGACGTGAAGGAATCCCTGGGGGCCCACACTCTCCCGGCGCCCAACGCCTCGACGCGGGTTCTCGCGAAGTGTGGGTTCGAACGGACCGGTGAGGTCGAAGATCCCGAGGACGGCCTGGTGTGGCGGTGGGAGCGGTCCAAGAAGTCGGCCTGACCAGGCGCCTCTCACACACAAGTTCCGATCAAAGCCGCATTTGACCACCAAGGCACCAAGGCCACCAAGAATCAGGGAGTTAGCTTAATGAGGAGACCTTGGAATCACCGGGGTTAAGAAACAAGAGTCCTTGAGGCAATACGGAGAGCCCGCCGGGGATTGAAGAGAGTGTTTACGCTCATGGCGCATTCGTAAGTGCACTGACAGCCCAGGTCCTTCTGATACTTTCTCGCCTGGTTAGCCTGGGAAGCTTGCCAGAGGCCGGCAAAGTCACAGTTGAAGTCCCTCACGTTCCCCATGCTTTTGTCCAGAGTTTCGCAGAGGTAAACCTCACCGGTTTCACTGAGAACCGTGCTCAGTTCGCCGGCGTAGCAGGGAGAAATACGACGAGTTGCATCCGCTGCTTCCGATACGAGTCGATACACCTCTTCCTCCTTGGCGATGACCATTCTGTCGGCTAAACCGCCGCCGAGACGATGAGCTCGTCTGAAGGCGATAACTTTACGTGCGAACGCCCTGTAGGCATCGAGATCGACTTTGGTGAGGGAAGGATCCAGAGGATTCCCCCGGGCCAGAGTGATCGTGATGGCGTCAGGTGCAAGTTCTCTCGTGACATACTCAAATATCTCATCGAGCCGATCGCAATTGGCTGCTGAAACGGTCAGTGCTATACCCACGGAAAGGTTCCGAAAACTGGGTTTCAACTGTTTCAGGCCTTCGAAAGTCTCAATCGCACGCTGGAAACTCTTAGGGTTCTGACGAATCCGGTTGTGGTCCTCCTCCAACCCGTCCAGAGACACCCCGGTACTGACTCGAGCTCGGCTCACGCGCAGCAAGAGCTTTTCAGCGCGGCTGATGGTCTGATCCACCAGCAGGCCGTTCGAAGGGATCTGGATGTTTCGCACGCCGGAGTTCTGTTCGAATGCAGCAGCGATCTGGTCGAGGTCCTTTCTCAAATAGGGTTCCCCTCCTGTCAAAGAGACAGAAAGCAGGTTGGGGAGGGATCGGCTGATTGCCTCGACCTCGTCCAGAGTCAACTCGTTCTTCTTCTGATTGAGTTCTTTCCAATAGAAACAGTGTCTGCAGAGCAGATTGCAGCGGGAAGTCACGAAAAAGATGAGGTTGACCGGGAGGCCGTTCTTCCAAAGTATACGTTGGGCGATCTTGAGGTCCCTCATGAGACGGGGCGACATTGCCGTCATCGTACCACAGAGTCGGCTTGAGCCCGGGGAGGTGGGGCGTGTTGCCCGGAGCGTAGACACCTGGCGCACAGAAGTTCGAAATCCGAAGCTCGAAACTCGAAACGCCGGATTTTCTCGGAAAAGTGGACACCTCTCTTGTCAGAATTCAACCAGTGTGAACTCAGGCTAGATCGTCAGAACTTCAACGGTGAATGCAGAAGCAGGATTCTTCACCGTTAACCGGTCGATGTCATCCTCGGAGTACCCTTTTTTCTTCAGGAAAGGAATGAAATCAGAATAGAGAGTCTGATAGGGTTTCGGCGGTCGATTCCCGTATCGGAACGAGTTGCCGTCGTGAGACAGCAGCAAACGTTGTTCGAGATTTCTTTTCTTGAACTCATTAACCATGAAAAAGTGACCTTCAACTGAATTTTCGCTGATTCCGTCCAGCTCGATCCAAGCTCCCGTATCCGCAACGCGAAGTAATTGGTCAACCTTTTCTACATTATTGGCATGAACCCAGATCCAGGCGGACGGATGAACTTTTTCCTGACGAAGGATCTTCAATTGATCATCTGCGGCCTTTGGATTGTCGCCGGTGTGAGCCGCGATGACTAAACCGGTTTCGA
>JAUVSF010000557.1 GCA_030597245.1 Acidobacteriota bacterium | reverse complement strand
GGCATGGTCGTCGTACCCTCTCAGACAAAGGTGATTGTTTCACCCTAATGTAAAACCAGGCCAAATGCTCACGGACGCTGAGCGATTCAGGAAGCGAACGAAAGCAACCATGCTTGTCATTCGGGCAGAGAGAACAGAGATTTTTGACGTTTTAACGCTATAGCGCCACTATGAACGAAGCTAAACGAGCCACTGTCTATTTTGATCCTGATGTCCACAAGGCACTCCGCCTGAAAGCTGCAGTGACCGAGCGCTCAATCTCTGCAATGGTGAACGACGCGGTTCGTGCGGCGCTCGCAGAAGATGCTGACGACCTTTCCGCTTTCGAGGAACGAATCCATGAGCCTACGGTTGATTTCGATGAGTTCGTTACTTCGTTGAGGCGTCGTGGCAAGTTATAGGGTTGCGATCAAGCGTTCCGCAGTCAAAGAGATTGAGTCAATTGCCCAGAAGAAAGTCCGAAGGCAAGTGGTCGACCGCATAGCGAATCTTTCGGCGAATCCCAGGCCCCCAGGCTGTGAAAAGCTCTCCGGACACTATGCGAGGTATCGGATTCGGCAGGGGCGATACCGGATTCTGTACGAGATTCAGGATAAGGCACTAGTGGTGTTTGTAGTCAAAGTGGCGCATCGACGGGAAATCTACCGGCAAACCCACTGAGTGGTTGTGATAGCCATGCTCAGAGCCCAACCAGTTGCCGTCACACATGGAAGTGACAATTGAGTCGTCAGCTCCCCAGCTCATGCACCAGTTATCCCCGTGGCCGTCAGCTCTAGAGAGAGTCTCCTTGTGAAAGGTAACTCCTGTCGGGATGTTAGTACTCTCCGATTCGGGCAGTGGCATGCAGCTTCCCAACCCAAAAAGAACAACCCAGGCGTACACAAGTGTCATGACGTTCTTCATTCGGTGCTCCCCTCGATGAAACAGCAGGTCACTTCTTCCTGACACGGAGCAGGAGACTCTTCTCACATGCCTTTCGGATCACGGGCTCCGTACCAGAGATCTCTCCGAGCTCTGCCCCTTGGATGTAGTCGAGCACCTGGTACATGCTGTCAGGATCCAACCCACGCAATTCGATCGGCTTATTCCGAGGCCAAACATCTGCAAAGATCCCGTAGAACAAGTCGTCGCCTTTTCTTACAACGTGAGTCTCTGGTTTGTCGAAAGCCAAGTCATACAGATTTACGTACTCGCCGTTGGCAAGACCCAACTCCCGGTACCGCTCAAGTCCAGTCTTCCAGGTCCCTTCCTGGGACGAGTCGAGGTCGGTGTAGAAAGTCGTCATTTGAGCGCCGGTTCCCAGAGTCAGAGAAAAATCCTCAGGGATAGAATATCCATCCCATTCATCAAGCGGGACCTGGTATGCGTCCCCCACACAGAAGATGCCTCCCCGGATGGCTTTTTCAGCCTTGATGCGCCTTCTTGCTTGAACACGGCTGATAGGGTCCGAAGCACCGGCAATATGGTAATAAGGCATATTGTATGGGGAATGAGGCATCGCGCAGATACATACTTCCAGCCAGGGGTCTGGGTTGAGCTCGTGGGAGACACGATAGATGCGTTCGAAGACACCGGGGAGGGATCTAAAGGAGTCCAGTGGTGAGGAATGCCTGTGGCGCTCGTTAAAGCAGGGAGGAATCGAGCCCAGACCAACTGTATCCAGGTAGACACCATCGAATCCCCAACCTGAGAGGAATCGATGCAAGAGAGCCTCGACATGTTTCAAGGCCGGTTCATGGGCCGGACAGAGCTGATACAAGTCGCGAGAATCTTTCGGGTACGATCCGTCTCGCGCCTGAACCAACAGATCGGGACGCTCTTTGGCCAATTTGCTTTCGACACTCACTCCAAGGGGATACCACCACAGGTTCGTCTTGAAGCCGTCTGCATGGAGCCGATCGACAAATGCAATGATATCCTTTTCTCCTCCTGGAAACTTCCCCTGCACGCGACTGACGTTCCAGTCTCCGTAGTGATCAAACCAACCATCGTCTAAGTTGGCGATCGAGATGCCAATTCTTCGCAGCGTAGGCAGTGCATCGAATATCTGATCCACGGAGAAGTCCAGGCCGAAGCCCCAACTCTTCCAGTAAGGCTCGTATGAGGAAGGAGGGGAAGAGCTGGGGATGGCAACGCCGCGACTGCGAAGCAAATCACCGTACGTCTTGAGAGCATCGAAGAAATCGAGGTGATGAAAGATAACCGCATTTAGAACCGTCCGGTAGCTTTCTCCCGGCTTTAAGAGCTGCTTCTGGCCCAGCTCAGGATCCGGTTTCTCAAGGATTGCAGCCTCCACCTTTCCATCATTTCGCACGGTAACGGGGAGCGACAGCCACTCCGGTTGCTTCTCCAGATGAGCGAGGGCGACACCCATTTCCGGACTCCAGAGATCAATGAACGGCATCCCCCCTCCCTCTCCTTCTGCACCGCTGATATCTCCTACACCCTGAAAGTTGGACTGATGAAACCCAGGACGAAGACGTACCAAACTGTAGTCCTTTCCCCAGGTGTAGGCACCTCCCTGGAAGGAGGCAAAATCGTACGACTGCGCGGTCGGCTCTGCAAGCTGCCGATCCAGCAGGAGCCGCTGAGTGTACACTGCGTCGATTCTCTGGGCCCCATCCCCTTCATTTGTATAGCTGGTCTGAAAGACAGCGCTGTCTGGAAAACTGCTCGGCAACAAGACCCGCACAGCCTTTGCCAAACGGACATTACCCTTGGCCCATCGACCGAAAACAGTGCACGCCATCGCTCGTCCGAATTCCGGATCGTTGACCTCCTCCACCTTGGATCGAGTCTCATCGAGCTGGAAATCAAAAACGTCATCACCATTCACTCGTACTCCCATCTGCACTTCGGGACTGTACGCGATGATCCCCCCACCGGGGCGCCCCTTCCAGGAAATACGGCAATGCAGCTGGTCGTCAAACGCCACCTGTATCCGGGCTGACTCGACCTGAACCGCCGGGGAGACGGTAGTGGCTCGGAGGAGTATCAAAAGAACAACGAAAACGAACTGGTTCCAGGTGAAGATACGCCGGAAAGGGCACGGGCACCTCAAACTGTCCCAGTTGATTTCCTCGGCTTCCGTGGCCAGGACTGGTATGCTCGGAACGATTCCACTTATTCGTTCGGGTGTCTGCCTCATTTGTAATTACCCCGGCTATTGAGCGTCTGCCTGATTCTATCAGAGCGGCTCACGATCGGCTTGAGGGTCGGCGTAGATGATCCCGTCGTCGTCCCAGATTTCTTATGGCAACGAAGCGTCTTCCTTGCTCAGGCTCAACGGTTTCTCTGGGTCCACGGTCAGGTTCACAATCTGTTCCGCGTTGGGCGAAACCATCTGAAAGCAGTTCATTATCGGCTGCTTCGGGACCGAGCGTTCGCGGACTGGAGAGAGGTCACGTGTGCCCACTGAGCAGGAACCGAAACCCGGATTGTGCTGCCTCGAACTCGCCGGTGACTCGACAACTTGACAGAGCCCATCGAAGGAATCAATCTCCGGATGCTGGATGATGATGTCGCTGAGTTTGACCTCGATGGTCT
>JAUVSF010000002.1 GCA_030597245.1 Acidobacteriota bacterium | reverse complement strand
CTTCTGGTACTGACTCACCCCCCTCTTCCAGGGCCTCTACTTCTATCGGTTCGGCTTCCTCCTCGGATGCCTCCGCCTTGGCCACCTCTTCGACGTCACCTTCAGTAGCCTCTGCCGACCCAAGCTCTTCCTCGTTTTCTTCACCCGACAGAAACTCGGACGTTTCCTCAGTTGCCTCGTTCGATGCCGCCTCGTCAACGTCGCTGCTGCGACCCATGACGCTGCCGCGCAGCTTATCCCAGAATGACGGCGATTCCTGAGACACTTCAGCAGTTTCCTGCCCAGCCGCTTCCAGTTTCGTCTCTGCTGCTGCTTCCCGATCTAACTGAGATTCGTCATGGTGAGACCTGTGGAGTAATCCCAGGCCGAGCACGGATTCTCCCCATGGGCCAGCGGACACCTGGTGATCAGCAGGCTTTTCTTCGGCAGGAGATTCATCCTCGGAAGGTAGACAACCCTGGAATGTCACCGAGGTATCAGATTCCTTGGACCCAAACTCCTCAATCTCATCCAAGGCCAAGGGCTGCTCCAGGGAATCCTCTGTTGAGTCCGGAGATGCTTCCGCTGACACAGCCTCTTCAAACAGGCTCTCAACGGATACTGAGGACAGCTCTTCAGTTGAGAAATCATCGGCTATCTCGAGTACCGTCTCGTCTTCCCTAGGCTCGCTGATCCCTGATTCACGCTCCAGCTCAGTCCCCTCAGATTCAAACGGAGCCTCTTCGAGCCGCTCGAGGACTTCATCAGCACTCTCCTCAACACTTACGTCGAAGATGTCTTCATCCTGCTCCGATACAGGGGATCCGGCCACTTCGCCGTCTTCGACCAGCTCATCGAGAGGTTCTGCGAGCGTCTCGATGTCCTCAGGAATCTCGACAACACCCAAGGCTGATTGCTCGTCCTCTGCGATAATCGGCAAACCGTCGCTGTCATTAGGCTCTGACGGTAGAGCCTGTTCAGGGCTTGGTTCGTCGAGCGTTCCCGCCAAAGCGTCTTCCTGCACATACTCATCAGTCCCGACCAAGCCCTCAATCCTGCCGTCCTCTGAGGTTTCCTGGACAACCTCACCTTCGGCGGCGGCATTCTCAACGGCTTCACTATCCTGTTCACGCTCGTCAGAGAGCTCAATTCTTGATTCGTCTGCAGCTTCAATTCCGGAAGACGATTCCAGCGGTGCTCCGGACAACTTCTCCGATGGTTCCTGCTCGTCGGGGTCGGATGGAGTTTCATCAACTTCATCCCCTCCGAGAACCTCTCCATATCGCTCGAGGGCATCGACTGTCCCACCTAACTTAACGTCCAGTTCCCCGAGCATTTCGCCTTCAACCATGCCAAAGTCTTCGGCGTGCTTCTCCAGGTCCGTTGCTGTTTGGGCGACGCCCCTGAGTAGTTCTTCAACGTCCTGCAAATCATTGTCGATGATGTCTTCGCTGAGCTCGTGAACCATCTCAGACTCGGGCTCACTCTCGGACTCAGCAGGTGCCACCAACTCATCAGGGATTTCAGCATCTGAGGCTGATGCTTCTTCCTCTGCTTCTCCAACCAGCTCGCCCACAGCCGAGTAGTCGTCAACCACCTCTTCGGCCGTGCTCCAGTCCTCCTCAGCTTTGACTGACGATTCCCCGGCTCCCTGACTTAACTCAATCGGTTTAGACTCCGCGAGCGGCTCATCAGGGAGTTTTTGGGCAGGCTCTTCGGTGGCTGTCTCAGATTCGTCTGACTGGAGAGAAACTGCGGATGCAAAAAGATCAGCGTCCAACTGGAATGCTGGATCAGAAAGCACCGACTCTCCATCGACTAACACACGCGAGGCCACTTCCTTGAGCCGCAAAGCCGAGTCTGACTGCTGATCGACTGACAGGGCCTGCTCGGCATACTTTACGGATTCCTGATAGGCCCCCTTATTGAATGAAAGCCAGGATGCTGTTACGAAGTTGTCCAGCGCACGGTTTGCCTCTTCGAACTCAAGATTGAGCTCCGCCATCTCAGCAAGAGGTTCCGGCTCTCCGGGAAAGACCTTGAGCACCTGCTGTTGCCAGTCAACCGCTTCCTGGAAATCGCCGGCATCTCGAGACTCTGCCACCAATTGTCGGTAGTACTTCGCAGCCTGGGACTGGAACCCCCTCTTCACATACAGACCGGCTAACTGACCCTTGATTCCTCTATCGGAGGGGTCAAGCTTGTGGATCTTCTTGCAGACCGCTATGGCCTTATTGGTGAATCCACTCTCGATGAAGATCTGGGCAACCCGGTGAAAGTTGCTCAGAGCCTCCATTTGCTCGTTGTTTTGAAGGAGAAGATCACCCAGGGTATTGAGCAAGGCGGGGTCCTCCCCCTTAGTCTCGAGGAGTGACCGGTATTCGGAAATCGCCCGACCGAACTGGCGATTCACTACATAAGTTTCTGCGTTCCGAAGAACCTTAAATTTGTCCAGCATGCACTTCCAAACCCGCCCTATTCTAGCAACGGCCCTACACCAAAATTGTGATCAGGACCGCTCTTTTAGGGAGAAAATAAGGTTTGTCAGAAGTGCTTTACCGGTTAGAGATGGGTTAAAGGGCAAACAGGCAAATCTCGCTAGCGAATCTCACGAATCCGAGCTGCCTTACCCTTTCTCTCCCTGAGGTAATAAAGCTTCGCACGGCGGACTCGTCCCTTCTTAATCCGCTGAATACTCTCAATCACAGGGGAATAGAGCGGAAAAATCCTCTCCACGCCGTAGCCGGACGTGACCTTTCGTACGGTAAAAGTGGACTGAAGGCCTCTCCTTTTGATGGCGATGACGACTCCTTCGAATACCTGAATTCGGAACTCGCCACCTTCACGGATCTTGACGTTCACACGAACAGTGTCGCCGGGCCTGAACTCCGGCGCTTCGCGCTCCATGTATTTCTTCTCAACCATTTCAACCGGATTCATCTTCTTTCTCCTCACTGTTAGTTGTCGCCGACGTCAATAGATCGGGTCTTCTACAGCGTGTTTGCAGCAAAGCCTGGCGTTCTCTCCATTTCCGGATCTGCTCATGATCGCCGGATAGCAATACATCCGGGATTCTCCACTCCCTGAACTCGGCGGGGCGAGTGTAATGCGGGTAGTCCAGAAGCCCATCCATGAATGACTCTTCTAAAACGGACTCACTCCGTCCCACCACTCCGGGGATCAAACGCGACACCGCATCAACAACCACGGCAGCCGCCAGTTCACCGCCGGATAGCACATAATCGCCAATCGAAATCTCTTCGTCTATGAGGTGATCAGCCACTCTCTGATCGATCCCCTCGTATCGACCGCAGATCAAGATCAGGCGAGCTTTCAAGGATAACTCTTTTGCTTTTGCCTGATCAAATCTACGTCCTTGCGGAGACAGCAATACAATGTGGGGAGGGGTCTGATCCTGTTCCCTGCAGAACTCGACGGCACGGAACAGTGGGCCCGGTTTCAGAACCATCCCTTCACCACCCCCAAAGGGACGGTCGTCAACAGTTCTGTGCCTGTCATCTGTGAAGCCCCTGAGATCCAGAGCTTTGATCTCCAGCAGGTTCTTCTTGATCGCCCGCCCGATCATTCCCGAGTCAAAGATCTGGTCGAACATGCCTGGAAAGATCGAGATAATCTCAACCTTCATGATGCTTCTTCCTGTCGCCAAGCCTTCGACTGACCCCTAAATCCACCATGCCAGAGGGCAATTGTACGTGAACTGCCTTCGAGTCTATATCCACTTCACGGACAAACTGTTTGACGAGGGGGATCATGAACTCGGTCTCATCGGCAGTCAAAACGACAAGGGTTGCCGTTTTGCTAACTTTGAGAACGCTGGTGACAGTTCCCAGCACTTTGCCGTCCTCAATAACCTGGCAATCTATCAGGTCGGAATCGAAGAAGGTATCCTTGGGAGGATCAACACGTTCACTGAGGGGAACCTGCACTTCGTAGCCGATCAAGTCTTCGACTTCGTGCGGACGGTTTCGACCTTTGAACTTGAGGATTACACGCTGACGATGGAACCAGTGATGCTCCAGCACCTCCCAGGCTCCTTCGGTTCCGGACGAAAGGTATACTCGACTCAGGGTTGAGAACCGCTCTGGAAAATCGCTGAGGATCTCTGCCGCAACTTCTCCTCGAATACCGCGGGTCTTAATGATTCGGGCTATAGAGACGAATTGATCCAACTACTCAAGGATTTCCAGGACAAAGCGCTTGCGGAGTTTCATTCCAGCAGCGCCCAAGATGGTACGAATGGCCCGTGCCGTCCGTCCTTGTTTCCCTATCACTTTACCCAAATCTGGTTGGGCCACGCGCAATTCGAGAACCGTCGTTTGCTCTCCCACAACCTCAGCTACGTTGACTTCTTCCGGACTGTCCACCAGCGCCTTTGCGATATTCTCAACTAGCTCTCTCATGCTGCCCTCCTCGCATCTGAACCCAAACCTAGAGCGCTCTCTCTAGGCCTCGCCCGGCGACACTTTCTCGGCCGCCTTCTCAGGTTCCTCCTGCGACGTTTCCTCTGTCACTTCTTCACTCACCTCTTCAGCTTTTGCCTGCGAAGCTTCCGCTGTCACCTCTTCAAGTTTCTCTTGCGTCTTTTCCTCAGCCACTTTCTCGGGTTCTGCCTGTGACTTTTTCTCGGCCGCCTTTTCAGGTTCCTCCTGCGACGCTTCCTCTGTCACTTCTTCAAGTTTCTCTTGCGCTTTTTCCTCAGCCACCTTTTCAACAGTCACCTCTTCAGGCTGCCCCTGAGCCCTAACACGCCTGATCAACGTTTTTACCGTCCGGGTGGGTTGTGCTCCATTCTTGATCCAATGGTCAACACGTTCCAAATCTAATTTGAGTTGTACCGGCTCACGAGCCGGGCTGTAGTGGCCAACGATTTCTTTGAATCGCCCGTCTCTGGGGCTACTTCTTTCGGTCACTACGACACGATAATGTGGATTTTTCTTAGCTCCACGACGAGACAATCGAATTCTCAACAAAAGCTTAACCTCCTCGTAAACTACAAATGTTATCAGATACTTCCTGATCTCGGAAAAAAAATATCTGAGCTACCAACCAAGCTTGGGGAACTTCTTGCCCAAGAAACCCTTACTGAGGCTTTTCATCATCTTCCTGGTCTGGATAAACTGTTTGAGCAAGCGGTTCACTTCCGAAACGGGTCGGCCACTGCCCCTGGCTATCCTTTTGCGCCGAGATCCATTAATTACTTTGTACCTGGCTCTCTCCTTCGGAGTCATCGAGTTGATGATTGCTTCGAGATGGGCAAACTGCTTCTCGTCAATCCGCACTTTGTCCAATCCCCGAAGTGGCCCTATCTGGGGAAGCATTCCAAGCACTTGATCCAGGGGCCCTAACTTTCGAATCTGTCTGAGCTGGTCACGAAAGTCTCCGAGAGTAAACTCATCCCTGCGAATCTTTTCCAAGACGACTCGAGCCTGCTCCTCGTCGGCAACCCCTTCTGCTTTCTCGATCAGGGTCAGGACGTCGCCCATTCCCAGGATCCTGCCGGCCAACCGATCAGGGTGGAACACCTCCAGTGCTTCGTATTTCTCTCCCACACCAATGAACTTAATCGGAGTTCCGGTTACTTCCCGGATTGAAAGAGCAGCTCCTCCTCGAGCGTCGCCGTCAAGCTTAGTCAGAATCACCCCGGAGAGGTGTATCCGCCTGTTGAACTCTGCTGCAGAATTGACCGCATCCTGTCCGGTCATTGCATCCGCAACCAATAGCACCTCTTCTGCAGACAGTTCATGCCGAATCTGTTCCAACTCGGTCATGAGAGCATCGTCGATGTGCAACCGCCCGGCAGTATCTACGAGCAGCACATCAAAACCCATGTTCCTGCTATGGGTAAAAGCCTCTCTTGCCAGTTGAACCGGGTCTCGACTTTCACTCTCGAAAACGGGTAACTGCAGAGCTTCACCAATTATCCGCAGCTGATCCAGCGCGGCAGGCCTGTAGACATCGGTAGAAACCATCAACGGCCGGCGGCCTTGTAAAGACAACCATCGTGCCAGCTTGCCTGTAGAAGTCGTTTTCCCACTCCCCTGCAATCCAACAAGAACAACCGCGGTAGGAGGAACCTTCTTAAACTCTAGTTCTGAAGGTTCTTTCCCCAGCAACTCGACCAGCTCGTCTCGAACCAGTTTCACTATCTGTTGTCCGGGAGTCAGGCTTTTCAGTACCTCCTCACCTAGCGCCTTCGTTTTGAGGCCGGCTACAAACTCCTTGACAACTTTGAAGTTAACATCTGCTTCGAGCAGGGCCATCCTGATTTCGCGCATCGACTCCTGCACATGTCGCTCAGAAACCCGGCCCTCGCCTTTCAGATTTCGGAGTGTTTTTTGGAGCCTCTCTGATAAGCTCTCGAACATCGCGCCCCCTCAAAAGGAAAACGCGTATTTTACCCGGCTGCGCTGGAGAGTGTCAAAGAAGGACTTCTCACTCCCCAAGCACCTTTTCCGAGACACCCCAAGCTCGTCTTGGGGCCCACGGAAGCACCTGGTTTTGCATTACAATAGCGAACAGTGAAAAACCTGATCGTCGGAACAGCCGGACACATTGACCACGGAAAGACCGCACTTGTCCGAGCTCTCACAGGTATCGATACGGACCGATTAGAAGAGGAGAAGCGTCGAGGAATAACCATTGACATAGGTTTTGCCCATCTGGAATCGGGTGACTACCGCATGGGCTTTATCGACGTTCCTGGGCACGAGAAGTTCGTCAAGAACATGCTGGCTGGAATTGGAGGGGTTCACCTGCTCCTTCTGATCGTAGCCGCCGACGAGTCCATAATGCCTCAGACCCTCGAACATCTGCAGATATGCCAGTTGCTGGACATTCCGCGAGGACTTGTTGTTATCACCAAGAAGTCCCTGGTAGAAGAAGAGCTACTGAGCCTGGTCGAAGAAGAGATCAGAGATCTTACCCAGGGAACGCTTCTTGAAGATGCACCGATCCTGGCAGTTGACAGCATCGAAGGAGATGGTATTCCGGAATTGCTGGAGGCCATCGAGAAGGAGGCGGGCAAGATAGACCGAGACAGGTTGACGTTTGATGCTACCAACCGGATCTTCCGTCTACCTGTCGACAGAGTCTTCTCTGTGCGAGGATTCGGAACGGTTATTACAGGCACCACACTCTGGGGCCAATTAACAAAAGACGACTTCGTCGGAGTCTACCCATCACGAAAAGTAGCCAAGGTTCGCGGCATCGAGGTATTCAATGCGGCCAATCACTCAGCTTCCCCGGGCCAGCGAACAGCCGTGAACTTGAGTAACATCGACAAACAGGACCTGAACAGAGGCATGACACTCTCTATCCCTGGAATCCTCGAACCAACATACGCTCTTGATGCATCCGTTCGAATCCTTAAAAACGCGCCGGGGCCACTGCGGAATCGAGCCCCCGTCCGTATCCATCACGGAAGTGCAGAAGTGATAGGCCGTATTAGACTCCTGGACTCGCAGACTTTAGAACCTGGTCAGTCTGGAATGGTTCAGCTGCGGATCGATTCCCCACTCCTCTGCTTTCCTGGCGACCACTTGATTCTACGTCGCTACTCACCATTGACCACAGTTGGAGGCGGGATTGTCCTGGACAACTCTCCGAGAAGGCACCGCAAGAGTGAACTGCCTCACCTGCTTGCACGCCTGACATCGCTCGAACAGTCGATGGAGGAGAACGCGGACAAATGGGGGCCTCCCCTTTGCGAGCTTATAGTGGCAGATGCTGGTCTTACGGGAGTCAATTCGAAGGAGCTTGTAGCGCGAACCGGCTTCTCTGAAGCCTTCATAAAAGAGGTTCTCCCTTCGATTCCCTCCCTGATGGTGATCCCTCAAGAGCCTCTTCTGGCCATACATAGAGACTCATTTGAAGCACTAGAGTCCGAAGTCGTACAAGTTCTGTCTCGGTATCATGAAGCGAAGCCTCTCGGCCCAGGGTTTTCAAAGGAAGAGCTCAAGAAACGATTACTGCCGGGAGGGACCCCTGCATGTTTTCAGTTTGTTCTGGGAGAGCTCGAACAGGCGGGAGTCATTGAAGTAGATGGAAAACACGTCCGACTTCATGGCCACAGCGTTGATTTGAACGTGGAGCAGGAGAAGATCAAGGAAGAAATCCTGACACTGATCGGGCGATCAGGGTTTGAAATCACTACCTTGGACAAGGTGCTCGAGAGAGTTGACAAGAACAACAGGGGTGCGAGAGAGGTTGCCTACCACTTGCTCTCGACAGGGCAAATCGTCAGGATTTCCGAGAGCCTGGTTATCACGCAGGACTTACTGGATCAGCTTGCAGAAGGCCTGAGGAAGAAGTTTCCCGAAGGCCAAACCTTTACCGTGCCTGAATTCAAGAAACTGTTCTCGATCAGTCGGAAGTACGCGATCCCTTTGCTGGAGTTTTTGGATCGCCGGCGGATCACGAGCCGAAGTGGAGACAAGAGGAAAGTGCTCGGCCGCTCACAAGCCTGATGACGTAACATTAAGAGTTTGGGGGCTGGCCAGGCTTTCCTACAGCCCTTCCCCTCATCCAGGAAAGAGATTTAATGAAAACCTTAATGCGACCATGTGCGCTGCTCACCCTTGCACTCGGTGTTTCAGTCCTCTTTGCCTCAGATGTCTCCAAGCTGTTGGAGTCGGCAGACGAAGTTCTAGAGACCGTTGTGGAGATCCGGGAACTTGAGCCCAAAGAACCGATTCAGAAAGGTGTCAAGTCTCGTGAGGAGGTCAAAGCCTATCTGGTCAGTCGAATTCAGGAGGAATACCCGAAAGATGAAATCGAGGCTGAAGAGCGGTTGCTGGAAAAACTGGGGCTGATCCCGCCTGATCTCCCTCTCTATGAATTCATGCTGGAATTACTGACCGAGCAGGTAGCGGGCTATTATGATCCCTACTCGAAGACATTCTTCATCGCAGACTGGATTCCGCTGGAGATCCAGAAACCGGTCATGGCCCACGAACTGACCCACGCGCTGCAAGATCAATATTTTGATCTGAAAAGGTTTCTGACACCCGTCGAAGGCAACGATGACAGAACTCTTGCCCATAACGCCCTCATCGAAGGAGAAGGGTTCATTATTATGCTCGACTACACACTCCGCCCTATGGGCCGGAGTGTTGCGGATATCCCGGATCTCATCGAGTTGAGCCGCCTCCAGATGCCGTTGATGGAGACTCAGTTTCCGGTCTTCGGGAAAGCGCCCGACTACCTCAAAGAGACACTGCTTTTCCCCTATGCATATGGCGGCGCCTTCCTCAAGGAAATTCTTAAGGACGGTTCATGGCAGGATGTAGATCGAATCTACAGCGACTTACCTGAATCGACGGAACAGATTCTGCACCCGGAGAAGTACCTGAATTCTCGCGATCATCCTACCGAAGTTGATACGAAGAGACAGCAAGAGAATCTATCCGAGGATTGGAAACCTGTCATCGACAACGTTCTTGGGGAATTCTCAACGTACCTCCTGTTGAAGGAATACATTAGCGACGAGCAGGCGCAACGAGCCTCAGAAGGGTGGGATGGAGACAGAGTGGCACTCTGGGAGGACAGAAGCGGCAACACAGCGGTCCTCTTGAGTACGATCTGGGATGGGAACACAGACGCGAGTGAATTCTTTGAAGCTTACTCTGAGTTGATCGTAAAGAAATACCCACAAGCTGAGAGGTCCGACCAAAAGATTTCATCCGCCACGGAGACCCGGATTTGGCGAAAGCCCGATCTGGAAGTTACGCTGACTCTTGAAGGAGATAGGGTCTTTGTAATTGAATTGGAGAAATAGCTTTAGCCGGTATTTTAGCGAAACCACGCAACCCTAGCCAATCGCGCTGTGGCGAAAGGCAGTCGCCGAGCGGCTTGCCAGAGGTGAGCGAAGAAATTTACCCCGGGAAATGGCTGTAAGTTGTTGAACAACGGTTGTGAGGGGAAGGTACCAGGTCGATTTCACCCCGTTGTCGACAGAGACGCACAGATTCAGCCGCCCAGGTATCCTACAGAGGGTGGATCTGCGAGATTCATGCCGTCCCGCAAGGCGGGACTGGGAGCCGGCATCCGCCTTCGCTCTTCGAGCTACGGCTGGCAGGCCGGCATTTGTCATTTGTCATTTGTCACTTGGCATTTGTCATTTATCACTTGTCATTTGTCACTGGAACCGGGTATTTCAACGGACTTAGAAACCTCTACAGCGCGAATGCCTCAACCCTGTCCTGGTTTGACAGTGCTGAAAGCAACAGCGTATGATCAGGTAGAGATTGGAGGTGCTCATGATGGGTCTTGGTGTTACGGAACTAGTAGTAATCCTCGTCATAGTGATCGTGCTTTTCGGAGCCAGTCGATTACCTCAAATAGGCCGCGGCCTTGGAGAGGGAATCTCCAACTTCAAGCGATCCTTAAAATCGGGCAAGGAGGAGAGTGAGGAGTCGGAAAACGAGTCCTGAGCACTTTTTCGTTCCCACATTCCCTTCCTGACAACTGCCTTCCCGAATTCAGAAAGGATTCTTGCCCCATCAGGTGCGAAGCCGAAAACGGCGGAGCAGTTTCAAACCTTTTTTCCAGTCCTGATTCGTCCCGAAACACTCGAAACTCACCCTGGGATCGAGGTGTCTTCGAAAGACTGGTAGTAGACGATGAAACTCAAACAGCGGCGACACCAAATAGAGAAGCGGGGGAAGAGTCTGAAGCCGGTGCCCCGTAAAGTATCCTGCTTTCTGGAAGTCCTGGTGTCTCAGGTGGTGAACAACCCGGTTCCAGTACTCCAACCCCTGGAACACTAAGGTAAGATCCTTCTGCGGTTTCAGTTCGAGGACAGCGAGGCGCCCATCACGAGTCACGGTCAGCAGATCAAGGACTTTTCTTTCACCTCCTACCCAAGTCGGCACCTGGCAGTAGACTTCATCCGTGAGATTCGGGTTCAACAACCGATGCTTTCGAATCAGGAGGCTTTCGAACCACCTTTCCCTTCCGTAGGTGTAGAAGGAATGCCCAGGCTCGATGGGAGGAAAGCATCTAAATCGCTTGACTTGTTCAAGATGCCTCTGGAAGCTTTCGAACCGGCCCGGCTCAAGCGATCTAGGGTCAAGATGGTTGAAATCCAGTTTTCCATCACAAGCTTCCCAAAGCACGGGGAGTCCTCGGAAACACAACTCCCACCTGTTCTTCCGATATAGCAGATCCAGTTCTGGATTTCCCGAATGCAGCGATTTCAAGAGAGTTGGCAATGCTTGTGAACTTGGGAATATGACGTACGGTGATCCTACCTCAGACAACTCGCCTGAAGGATTAAGCGGTTGCACTGCAAGATCATCCAGGCGAAACCAGTACAAGTCAATTGGGATCTTCAAAACGTGGACATCTTGCGCGATTGCGTTCCCCCAGGACTCCGGTACCAATCCCACGACACGTGCAATCCCCTCACTTGGAGAAAGGCTATCCCACCACATGACCAGAGAGACCAGAAACCGGCTTCGAGACTCCGCAGGCTCACCTTCATAAGCAGCCAGTACCGCAACTCGCTCACTGCCGGATTCCAGGATGATCCGAAGAAATGCGGCAGATTGATACCGAAGACGATCGGTCCTGGCCAGCGTTCTAACTACTCGATAGCCACCGAACAGAGTCTGAATCAACTGGATCAAACGGTCACGCTGATCCATTCTGAGACTCGTGACGCGAACTTTCGGAACCAGTTTGGTTTTCGAGCCTCGGCCGAACTGAAGTTCTATTCCTGAGGCCGACACTTTGAGACTTTGAACTCGTTTCCATCGACCCCGTGTCAGAACTCGCAAGGGGCCAAATCTAACCCGCTCACTTAGTTCCGGATAACAACGAAGGTAATCCCTTAGAGCATCGACATGCTCCTCTAGCATCTGATATATTCCCCCCTCTGTATTACGTCCCAACTTCCGAAGTTACGAAGGCATGGGGCAATTTGGCGCACTCGAGCTTCGAGCTCGCGCTGGTACTCGGGTCTGGTTGTGAACGGCGCAATAATTGAAACGTTTCGAAACGGGATAGCTACACTGGCCCTCAACAGGCCACAAAACCTTAACTCGTACGACCTGGAAATCCTTGTTCACTTCCACCAGACTATCGAGCAATACTCACAACGAGCAGACGTACGACTCCTCGTTTTCGAGGGGGCGGGGAGTACATTCTGTACTGGGCCTGACTTGCAGAAGCTCTTGGACGTAATGGAGAGTGGCGATGTTCGCTCTTTAAGACGCCTTCTCGAAGTGACCAAACAGATCCTGCTACTGATTCGGCGTCTCCCTCAGTTCACGTTAGCCTCCATCGATGGTGTTGCTGCGGACGGTGGGCTAAACCTGGCCCTCGCCTGTGACAGGAGAGTTGCTACTCCTTCTTCTTTGTTTGGGTATCCCTTCGCACAGATCGGAATGAGCCCTGACGTGGGCACGTCAATGCTTCTCCAGGGCCTGCTGAGCCAGGCAAAGGCCCTGCAGATCACACTCTCTGGCAAACTGTTAACCTCGCAAGAAGCATATGATCTCGGAATCCTGGATGAGATCGTTCCGTTCGAAAAGCTGGAAGACAAACAGACAGAGCTTGCTCAAGAGATGGAAGCAATTTCACCGATGGTCTTGAGGAACGTCAAACGCTCTGTCTACCGAGCCTCCCGACAGCTTGAGGAAATTGTGGACACAGAACTGGAAGGAAGGATCCGCTGTTTCCTGAGCGATGACTTGAGGGAGGGTTTACAAGCGTTCGTACAAAACAGACCTGCACTATTCAAGGGCAGTTGAGACAAGATTGGAATCCATATGTGTAAGGAACTGCTGCTGGCATGCACCTTGTTATTGGTCGGATGTGGTTCGGCGGGCGTCGATCCGGCTCAAAACCCTGAAGTCACAGAGAACCCAGCGGATCTCACCGAAGTCCACCCTCCACCGGAGCCTGACCTCTCGGGCATGGTTGAAGTTCCCGCCGGCACCTTCACCTTCGGAACCACCGAGGAGCTCTTCCAGTCTTTTGCGAAGGCCGGCACTTTGAACTTTCCGGGAATGGTCGACAACCTTAGGCAAGACTTCGTGATTCCACCGCGATCAGTCGAACTTCCTGGTTTCTTCATTGGCCAGTTCGAGGTTACTAACGAGCAGTACCTCGAGTTCGTTTCGGAAACCGGCTATCGGCCCGAGGACTCGAAGAATTTCGTGAAAGTCTGGACCGGGACCAATTCTTTTCCTGAATGGGCCGCAACCTTTCCCGTCGTCTGGGTTTCGCAAAGAGATGCTGCAGCGTATTGTGAATGGACAGGGGGGCGTCTCCCGACCGAAGAAGAGTGGGAGAAGGCAGCTCGCGGAACCGACGCCAGGGTCTTCCCCTGGGGAAGCACTCCTCCGGATCGGGAAACAGCAAACTCACTCACGAATCAGGTCGAACCATACGGCAATCGCCCCGGAGACGTCTCTCCATACGACATCTATGACCTGGCAGCAAATGTGGCTGAGCTCACCTCGACAGTGGTTCAGCGCAACGGCCGCGAGCAGGTTGTTGTGAGGGGAGGTTCGTTCAAGACAGCCGCTCGGGAGATGGTCACTTTCTACAGATTCCTGAATCTGGGACAGTCAGGAAGAACTGAGAGGGTCGGCTTCCGTTGTGCAGCGGATCCACCGGGTCGGTGATCGGTCATCCGTTATCGGTGATCAGTTATCGGTTAAGAGGGCTAACCACAAAGTCACCAAGGTCACCAAGGTCACCAAGAGAATACGTGGCCTTCTTGCTTCTTACTACTGGTCACCGATTACCGATTACCGATAACCGTTTACCGATCACCGATCACCGATCACCGATTACCTCCCTGCGTAGCGGTTTCGGCTAGTACCCAGTCCAGATAGGGCTGGTGTCCCTTCTCGATGGGCAGGGAAATCACCTCAGGAACGTCGTAAGGGTGAATCTCGACAACCCGACTAATCCCTTCATCGACCCTGTCACCGCGGGTTTTTATAATTAACAGGGTTTCCGGCTCCTTTTCGATCTGCCCCTTCCAGCGGTAGACCGAAACGATTTGGGGGAGGATATTGACACAGCTTGCCAGTCTTTCTGAGACCAGGCTCTCGGCAATCTCCTCCGCTTTGGATTGGCCATCAACGGTTGACAAGATGATTCTGGTTTCGGACATGTTAGACTCCTTCTAAAATGGAAATAAGTCGTAAGGCAAGAAGAGAGATTATCTTGATTTTCCTGCTCACTGGCTGTCTCTCCTTTACCTACTTCCTGGTCTTTGGCCAAGGCGGCTACTTCAAGCTGAGAGAATACCGAGCGGAATTGAGGGAGCTGCAGCTGGAGAACCTCCGATTACGCGAGTCCCAAAAGGAGCTCCGCTTAAGAATCAATCGGCTAAGGAACGACCCGTATGAGATTGAGCGCCTTGCCCGCGAGTACTACAATCTGGCGCGTCCCGGAGATATCATAGTGACGATCCCCAAGCGGGACCGCAAGTAACATTCCTCGAACGCAGACTCCGAACCTGTCCACTCCAGACGTTCACAACCCCTTTTTTAGAAACTCTATAAATTCCTGCGGATTCCTCGTCAACCCTGGAAACGTAGCTATCGTACTGTCATCGGGAGCCACAATCGCATAGAACGGCAGTGCAACGGTCTTGTACCTATCCCGTTCCAGCTGCATGTTTTGCTCGTGAACCGGTTTGCCCCCGTCCGTGTACAGGCGCACCAGAACAAACTCATTGAGGAGTTTCTGGACCTCCGGCAAGGTAAAAACATTCGCTTCCATCCAACGACAATTGGTACACGTATACCCAGTGAAATCCACGAATATGGGTCGATTCTCAGCCTTGGCGCGTTCCAAGGCCAAAGCATAATCCGAAAGCCACCTTTCTTCCGCACCCCGCCCTGACGACGTGAGAAACGCCCCTTCACTGACAGCGCCGTAGTCCCGAGGAGGGAGAAATGCATCTAACTCTCCCAGAGAGAATCCGAACAAACCTCTGAGTAGATAAAGTGACACAGCCAGGAAAAACACCGCGAAAAGGACTCGAAATGCGCCCACGGACTCGACCAACGTCTCATGCGGGAATCTAAACCAGCCAAGCAGATATGCAGTGATCACAATTCCAATGGCAAGCCAAACAGTAATGAAGACAGGCCGTGTGAGTAGCTCCCATTGGAAGACCAGGTCCACATTGCTGGCAAACTTCAGAGCAGCCGCCAACTCAAGGAATCCCATCGTGATCTTCACCGAGTTCATCCAATTCCCACTCTTGGGAAGGTTCTGAAGCCACGACGGAAAGAGAGCCAAAAGAAAGAACGGGAGGGAAAAAACAGTGGCAAAAGCAGTTACCCCGAGCAAAGACCAGCCAAAACCTTCCCCACTCAACGCGGCAACCATCACTGTCCCTACGAAGGGAACGGTACATGTGAAGGAAGTCAGTGAAAAAGTGAGCGCCATCAACAGGATACCGAGCACTCCTGTTGTCTCGGAGGACTTCCGGTTAACCGCGCTGAGCCAGCTGCTGGGTAGCGTTAACTCGAGAACTCCGAAAAGGCTGAGGGCAAAGATTACGAAAACAGCAGCAATGAAAATGTTTACGAGCGGGCTGGCTGCCAACCGGTTGATTCCACCCGCTCCAAAAAGAAACGTCAGCAGGAATCCAAGCAACGTGAACGTAGCGATGATCCCAACCGAATAGAGTCCAGCCTCAAACACCGCCTGTTTGCGGCTCTTGGCATTACGTTTCGTGAAGTACGACACCGTTATGGGGATCATCGGGAACACACAGGGAGTCAGAAGTGCCAAGGCCCCCATGGTCATCGCAAACCAGACGTAGGCGATCACAGGAAGAGCCCCGCCCTCCTTGGGAATGGGCAGAGCGGACTCGACTGACGTCGGCTCGGTGGTGCCTGCACTGTCACGCTGAAGGTTGTCCCCTGACGGACCGCCCGGACCTGGAATCGGCAAAGCCGCTGGAATGCCTTCCCCCTCGATTACAGGTACAAAGCGGCGAACGGTCTTCGTTTGAGGCGGAAGACAAGACGAATCGTTGCAGAGCATAAACCTGACTTTTACAGACAGCTCATGATCCCCCGGCGCAGCAGAGGCCTTCACCAGAACGGGGACATCGAAATCCACACTGTCCTTGAAGTAGTTCGTCTGCATATCGAAATTTCGATCGAACCAGGGGATAGGCGTCGGCTCCTGAGGGTCCCCGGCTGGTGCGAAGATTGCATCTTCCTGGACCGTTATCGTGGTGGGAATGGGCCCTCCAGGCAGTACTTCCATGGAATAAAGGTGCCATCCCCTGGATATCTCAGCCCGGAGCGTTACATTGAAGCTACCCCCGACCGGCACTTCCTGCCCACTTTCCAACAGTTTAAAGCGGATCTGGCCCTGCCCGAACGAGACCCCAATGGCAAGGGGAAAGACCAAGAAGCATACCAGTAGCCTCAATAGCGCTTTCATCATGACCTTAGGACGACCAAACAAATAAGAAGGTTTCCATAAAGGCGACCATGCTACAGGGTAGACGACATGTCCCTTTTGGGCCTGCATCCGTCAACTCACTGAGCAAGGAGCTCCTTACGATTGAACCAGGAGGGCACAGTTTACAATCGCAGAGCTTGACCGAACAACCGGTGACTCTTCAAGAGAGACGATTCCAGACGACGCGACCCTTTACAATCGTAAGAACTGGGCACCCATGGAGCTGCCAGCCATCAAACGGACAGTTTCGAGCTTTCGATTCGAACTGGGACGCATCTACCGTGATCTCCTTATCAGGGTCGATCACGGTCACATCCGCAACTGAACCAACTTTCAATGTTCCGCGATCTAACCCCAGAATCCGGCTCGGATTCAGGCTCATCAGCTCGACCATTCGGGAGACTGAAATGACGTCCTTTCGCACCAGGTGCTCCCAGACCAGCGGAACCGAAGTCTCAAGTCCGATCACACCGTTGGCCGCGTCCTCAAAGGTCAAGTCTTTGTCGATCCGGGCGTGCGGTGCATGATCCGTAGCAATACAGTCGATGGAGCCATCCGCAAGACCCGATATCATCGCCTCAACATCTCTACCGGTCCGAAGCGGAGGATTCATCCTAAAGTCTGGGTCGTAGGTCCTCACATTTTCATCCGTCAACGTGAAATGGTGCGGCGCGACCTCACAAGTTACTTTCAGTCCTTTGGCCTTGGCTTCACGGATTGCGTTCAGAGCTTCTTCAGACGAGATATGGCAAATATGTACCCGGGTTCCGGTAAGGCGAGACAACATGATGTCACGAACCACCTGCAGTTCTTCGGCAACTGCGTGCATCCCCCGCAGGCCGAGTTCGGTCGAAACAGTTCCTTCGTTCATTACCCCATGAGCCGCAAGATCACAGTCCTCGCAGTGGTCCAGTACAGGCACGTCGAAAATCCGTGAGTACTCCATTGCCCGACGCATGATCTGGTTGTTCTGAACAGGCTTGCCGTCATCGCTGATGGCGACGGCACCAGTTCGGACCATCTCACCTATCTCTGCCAACTCCATACCATTCAATCCCTTGGTAATGGCACCAACAGGGTGAATGTTGACCAGGTTCGCCTGGCGTCCCTTTTCGAGGATGTACCTGGTAATCGCTTCGCAATCGTTGACCGGTTCCGTATTGGGCATGCAGGCTATGCTTGTGAACCCTCCTGCGACAGCGGCTCGCGAGCCGGTTTCAATGGTTTCCTTGTATTCCTGGCCCGGCTCTCTCAAATGAACATGCATATCGATAAGACCCGGCATTACGTACATGCTTGAGACATCAACTACACGCCATCCCTCCTGAGCCCCTATCCGGCCCAGTTTGGCTACACGTCCTTTCTCCAGGAGAACATCCGCTTTCTTCTTAAGATCCTGGGCCGGATCTACGACTTCGCCCCCTTTGAGCAAGATTGTCATTTCGAACCTTCCTCGCTAGCCCCGAGAATCAGGTAGAGAATAGCCATTCGCACGGCGACTCCGTTGGTCACCTGCTCCAAAATCACCGAAACGTCCCCGTCTGCAATCTCCGGGTCGATCTCGACCCCCCGGTTAATCGGTCCCGGGTGCATGACGATGACGTCCTTTTTGGCCGCCGAAAGCTTCTTCCGGTTGAGTCCGTACAGTGAGAAGTACTCCTTAACGGACGGGAAGAAGACTTCCTGCTGACGTTCCAGCTGCGTGCGCAGCATCATGACAACGTCTGCACCGCTGAGGGCTTCGAGCATGTCGTACGTGACTGTCACGTCATACTGCTCGAAATCGAGCGGTATCAACGTTGGTGGCCCACAGATCCAGACGTCTGCGCCCATCTTTTTCAGCAGGAGAGCATTCGAACGAGCCACCCTGCTATGTGTGATGTCCCCCACGATCGAGACTTTCAGCCCTTCGAGTTTTCCCTTCTTGTCTTCTATTGTGAGAGCATCCAGGAGAGCCTGAGTCGGATGCTCATGCATCCCATCACCCGCGTTGATCACCGCACAATCCCTACAATGTTTTGCCAGCAAATGGGGAGCTCCTGCAGCTTTGTGTCGAATGATGATAATGTCGGGGTTCATCGACTGTAGATTCAAGGCAGTGTCGATCAGAGTTTCTCCTTTGGAGACGCTGCTGCTTGAAGCGCTGAAGTTGAGAGAGTCCGCACTGAGCCTCTTTGCCGCGATCTCAAACGAAGATCGTGTTCGCGTCGAAGGTTCATAAAACAGGTTGATCACGGTGCGTCCACGCAGCGTGGGAACCTTCTTGATTGCCCGGGAGGAGATCTCTCGGAAGCTCCTGGCCGTGTTCAGTATCAGTCTGACATCTGAGACGGGAAGACCGGCGATACCCAACAGATTCTTACCACTTAAAGGCATACAATTACTCGTCCCCTGAGAGAATAGAGGACAACTGGCTCAGCCAGTCACCTCTGATTTTGGAACAGTACCCCCTATAACTCAGATCAGGTGCCCTTCAGCAGTTCCGGGGTGGTGAGAAACACTCCCTCTTCCCCATCGATTGAGGGCACCCTGACCTCTACAACCTCATCTTCCGCAGTCTCGACATGCTTCCCTACGTAGTCTGCCTGAATCGGCAACTCTCGATGCCCACGATCCACCAGAACCACCAACTCCACTTTCCTCGGTCTTCCATAGTCGATCACGCTTTCCAGAGCGGCCCTGGTTGTCCTCCCTGTGTTCAAAACATCATCGACAAGAAGTACCGCTTTACCGTCTACCCCAAAATCGAGGTGGGACCCTTCCACCACAGGCTGTGTGTCAACAAGAGTTAGATCATCACGGTAGAAAGTTATATCCAGAATACCCAAGGGCAGCTCGTTCCCCGAGAGTCGTTTAATCTTGTCTTTGAGAATCTCGGCCAGTGGAATACCCCGCCGTCGGATTCCAATCAGTACAACGTCGGAGAGATCGGCATGGTCCTCGATAATTTCCGCAGCTATTCTGGAGAGCGCCAGATCCATCTCCCGCGGTTTCATGAGACGACGAAGAAACTTAATTCCCATACTTTGAATTCCTGCATGGGATAATAGCGAAAAATGGCCAAAGAAAAAAGCTTTGATGATCGATCGAATGTGGCCCTTTGTGCCCCTTATCCAGATCTGCTGCAGACCCTCGAGGGCTATGCTATTCTGTCGCTGTGGTCAGCATCAAGGTTCCGGTAGTCGAGAATCGACAGTACCCTTATGACAGCTTCATTTTGGCGGTCAGGGCCCCCGAGATAGCCCAATCAGTGCTGCCTGGTCAATTCGTGATGGTCGCGGTCGCGGATCGCGGCGCGGCTCCTGTTCCGCTGCTGAAAAGAGCACTCGCTGTCTATTCAGTCCACCCCGAAGATGGCCAACCTTCGATCGTGACTTTTCTGGTGAAGATTGTGGGCGAGGGAACGCGGCGATTGAACTCAGTCAGGACGGGTGAATATCTGGATCTCGTGGGCACTCTGGGAAACGGTTTCGACTTGAACCGGGGCAAGGGTAAGATCAATCTCCTCGTCGTTGGGGGGACTGGTATTGCATCCGTGTATCTTCTGGCTGAGAAGTGGTACCGCTGGGGTGAAGAAGTGCACCTCGTGTATGGGGGCAAGTCGGCCGATCATCTAATTGGACTGGCCGACTTCAAGAAGCTTGGAATTCCGGTTTTTGTTACCACCGAAGATGGCAGCCTTGGATACCAGGGCCTGGTAACACAGGGCTTCCAGGAATATTCAAGTAAAGTCCCGACGGAGCACATCAACCTCTGTACCTGTGGTCCAAATGCAATGATGGAGGCAGTCACGGTCGTGGCAAGATCTCAGGAAATACCCTGCCAGATTTCGGTGGAGTCAAAGATGGCTTGCGGCTTCGGTGTCTGTCTAGGGTGCGCCGTGAAAACACTTGATTCATACCGCTTGGCGTGCACCCACGGTCCGGTGTTCGACGGTGCTAGTTTTGTATGGGAGAGCGACTCTGCTAGGTAAAACAAATGCTTCCTGAAGTGGATTTGTCTGTCGAGATATCGGGACTCCGTTTCAAGAACCCCGTTCTTACGGCCTCGGGCACCTTTGGGTATGGTTTGGAATTCGCCGACTTCTTTGACATATCCGAACTCGGTGGTTTCTGTACCAAAGGCCTCTCTTTGCATCCCATGAAAGGAAATGCTCCGGGACGGATTGCGGAAACACCTTCGGGGATGTTGAACGCCATTGGCCTCGAGAACGTCGGAGTTGACTGTTTCATTGCAGAGAAACTTCCCTTGCTCGAGGGTTTCGACTGTCTCGTAATCGCTAATATCTTCGGAAAAACCATTGAAGAGTTTGTAGCTCTCACCGAGAAACTTAACCCCCACCCAAAGGTGGCGGCCTACGAACTGAACATCTCCTGTCCCAATATCAAAGAAGGCGGTGTACAGTTTGGCCACGATCCCGAGATGACTCACCGAGTCGTCCAAGCGGTTTCTTCGGTGAGCGAGAAGCCGGTGTGGGTCAAACTGTCTCCGAACGTCACCGACATTACCGTGTTCGCCCGGGCTTGTGAACAGGCCGGTGCCGACGCTATTACACTCGTGAACACCTTTGTAGGAATGGTTGTAGATGTACACAAGAAGCGTCCCATGCTGTCCAACACGACCGGCGGCCTATCGGGGCCCGCGATCCGCCCCCTCGCCGTCAGGTTGGTGTACCAGACAGTTCAAGCTGTGGATATCCCAGTGATTGGAATCGGCGGCATCAGCACTGTACGAGATGCCCTCGAGTTTCTAATTGTCGGCGCGAGAGCAGTCCAGGTCGGCACGGCAAATTTCGTTGACCCATCAGCCGCGGCAAGAATCGTTGAGGGACTCAGGGAACATTGTGTGAAAGAGGGCGTCTCCGATATTGACGATATTATTGGATCGTTTCGGCCCATCGAAGAGGGCGATTTCGTATACTACTGAGCAAACCGGAGGTTGACCCAATCATTCGTGCAGTGCATTTCAACTGCAGGCCATGCTTCAGACAACGAGCACAAAAGGCAGGGCAGACCCGAGCGGAGGAATCAAATGAACCCAATTGACCCGCGCCAACGCTTAATCGTAGCCCTCGATGTTCCTACTGCAGACGAAGCGCTGGAACTGGTGCAGACTTTGCGCAACCACGTCGGTGTGTTCAAGGTGGGGCTCCAGCTCTACACTGCGACAGGCCCCCGGATCGTTGAAAAAATCCAAGCCGAAGATTGCAGGGTCTTCCTGGATCTCAAACTGCACGACATTCCTAACACGGTCTCGAAAGCTGTTCTTGAAGCCTGCAAACTTGGAGTGCACATGCTGACGCTGCACTCTTCTGGTGGTCCAAATATGCTGCGCGGGGCAAAAGAAACCGTCGACGAATGGACACAGTCAACCAGCAAAGCAGGTCCTTATCTGTTGGGTGTAACAGTGCTAACCAGCCTCAGCCAGCTCGACATCAATCAACTCGGATTCGGGTGTACGGTCGAGAATCTTGTGGTCAGCCTCGCCCGCCTGGCAGAGAAAACAGGTATTGACGGAATTGTTTGTTCTCCGCTCGAACTGGGACGCCTGGGAGAAGAGAAGTTCAAGCGCCTATTCTTCGTTACCCCTGGAATCCGTCCATCCGGCAGTAATACCGACGACCAGGCCAGGGTGAAAGGGCCTGCCGAGGCAATCGCTGCGGGCGCAAGTTATCTCGTTGTGGGGCGCCCAATAACGGGAACCCCGGATCCAGTCGAGGCCGCTGAGGTCATCCTGAACGAGATCGGAACAGCCGAATTTCCAAAATGAAGAAAAACCTCTTTCTGGTCCTACTACTCAACAACCCCCTGTGGGCAACCCAGTTGCCTCCGCCGGAACTTTCGGCCTGCCACGTTTTCATCGACTACGACTTCATCTGGACCCTGGAAATGATTAAAGGTGCCGGGGGAAACCCTACCCCTATACTAAACATCATCACATTCAGTGACGGCGAGTGGGATCTGCGCCCGGAGCAGATTCACCTCGTCAAGAGCCGGCGGCGGGAAGCCGAGGTAGAGAAGTTCTCAATCGACACAGGAGTTCCCGGAGAACCTTATGTCGTCCAATACCTGAAGGTCCACGGGGAGAGTTTCATAGGCTTGGACTTGAAAGGAGACTTCGAAGGCTATAGCGAACTGAAAGAGGTATCGATCGACTTGGGAAACAACCGATTCACCCTCGAACGAATCGACTGTCTCGCATTTGAAGCACTTGCCCAGAGGATAAACCAGGTCAATTTTGAAAGCCCTGACCTTCACCAGGACTATGCAGTGCTCAAGATTGAACTCATGGGAAAGCGAGAAGCGCGTCGCAAGCGTTACTGAAGAACAGGTCTCGGGGTCTCGAGTCTTGAGTCTTGGGTCTTGAGTCTTGAAAGGTGTTTACGCAGATCGGTTCGATGCTCGAAGGGATAGTTCAGAGGGTTAGCCAGGCACGAACACCTCCAGAGTTTCGCCCGCCATTTCGAAATGCCGCGGGAGAGTGCCTGCCAACTCACCATCCAGCTGCACAGCTATTCTGGATCCACCAGTCACCTCTAACTTTCGGGTCTTTCGATAAACGACATCAGGGTAATTCAGATGTTTACCCCGGAGACTGCCCCACAGGTACATCAGGTAACGGAAATGGCTTCTAGCACTGAACAGACACACATCCAGCGTATCGTCGAACACGTTCGCGTGCGGAGTGACACGCAGATGGCCGCCATAAAAACGAGAATTCGAAACCACGGCAAAGGTAGCAGTGTGCAGTTCTTCGCCAATCTTGACTTGGAAGACGGGCAGTGAGTAGCTCCAAAATCGAAAAAAGCCTGTGAGCCAGAAGGCTCCCACTCCCAGGAAACGCTTCAGCGATGGACCGACCTGACGCAGGAGATAACCATCGAGGCCCACGCCTGCCATCAGGTGGAAATACTTGTCGTCAGCCTTACCCAGATGAAGCTTCCTCGTCCTTCCAGTTCGCAAGACTTGCAGGGCTGCCAAGGGATCTCTTGGAATCGATAACTCTCGAGCCAGAACGTTGGCTGTTCCAACCGGAATGATCGCCACCGGCACAGCGGCCTCGATCGCATCCTGTAAAGCGTCGTGGATGGTGCCGTCCCCACCACAAACGATCAAGAGGTCTTTCTCGGCTAGATTCAGCCTACGCTTCTGGCCATTGCTCGAGTGTTGAACCTCGGCATCAATCTCCCACTCCCGCAACCGCGCAACAATCATTTCAAGCCCTTTTTCTCCCAGGGCTGCTCGACCCGCTTTCGGGTTATATAAAAGTAAGGCACTTCTCGACATGTTTTCTTCTACCCAATAAACACTAGATCTCTGTACGAACCCCGACTATTCAGTTTAGAGAAACCGGAGCTCCACCCAGTAGCCGAGAATCGATTAAGCAATTGCCGTACCAAAACAACCCGATCATTGTTTCGGATCGAAAAGTGAGGTTCAGCCAGCAACTGAAGGGTTCCCAAACCTTCGTTCTTGTTCCGGGATCTGATCCAGCTGTCGAAGGTAGGCGTCACGAACCGCAATGAATTCATCCATATGCTTCTTCGAAACACCCGTATCGGAGGGTAAGGAGACATACTTCTTAGGGTTGATAAAGCGCCCACTCCTTTCCTGAATCCGATAATCAAGATGTGGTCCCGTGGTCCTCCCGGTAGCGCCAACTCGTCCGAGCACCTGGCCCTGGGCAACACTCTGTCCCGCTTTGACCAGAATCTTAGAAAGATGAAGGTAGTACGTAACGTACCTGTTCGGGTGCCGAATCTTGACGAGTTTCCCGTTCGCTCCTTTCCAGCCGGCGAAGACAACTCGCCCACTGGCAGAGGCTAGTACAGGTGTGCCGTAAGGAGCCGCGTAGTCAACCCCATAATGCGGCATCCGCTTCTTTACTACCGGATGGAACCTCGAATGAGAAAAGCCTGAAGAAATTCGATAATCAAACTTGAAGGGAACTTTCAGGAACGCCTTCTTGACACCCTTCCCATCGTAATCGTAATACTTCTTCTTCCCTGTGACCGGATCCTCAAAAAGGAACGCAAAGAAGTCCTTTCCGCCGTGGTGAAACTGAAGAGATTGGATCTCTCCATACTTCACAAACTCACCTTCGTGGTACTTCTTCTCAAACACGAGCTTGAAAGAGTCGTTAGGCTGAATAGCAGTAAAATCGACGTCCCACTGCATCACCTCGATGATTCCCATAATCAGTCCAGGAGTCTCACCAAGGGAAATCAGAGTGTTCCACAGGCTTTCCGTGATCCTGCCGAACACTCTCTCCTGAGAAGTATGGAGTTCCCGTCGCCTCATCTCAGCGGAATACTGGTCTCCACTCGAAGTTACAACCAGACACTTCTCATCGTCTACGTCATACTCGAGCTTTCTGAACCGCCCGTCCCCGAAAGTCTCGATGACCACTCGGTGACCTGCATCCACCCGGTTGAGATCATGCACGTCCCGGGTGCCCTGAATTAGTTGGTGAACGTCATACGGAGTGAAACCATGGTCGAACAGGAAGTCCTGCAAAGTTGAATTGAGTGGGAACTGGCCTTCTACCCTCTCAACCCGGTACTCAAGGGGAATCTTGGGGCCGAAAAAGTCTCCATCCTTGAGGACAAAACCCTCCTCATCTCCAGAATCAACCTTCCCGAAGTCGATGAAAGAGAGCGTCAGCAATCCACAAATCACCACAACAGCTGCAAACGAGCAAAGGAGCTTCCAATTGGCCTTCATTTAGAGTTCCCTGTCCGTATCTTTCAAAGCTTTGAGCTTCGCGCTAAGCAGTTCCTCCACGAGCGGAGGCAACAGCCCGCTGACTGACCCTCCCAACGAGGCCACTTCCTTCACAAGAGAAGAACTCAAGTATTCATAGGCCTCCGCCGGCACCAAAAAGACAGTTTCAATTGCACCTGCCAGGCGCCGGTTCATGAGAGCCATCTGAAACTCATAATCGAAATCAGTAACCGCACGAATCCCTCTCAAGATTACACTAGCATCCCTTGAGGCCGCATAACCCACCAGGAGTCCGTCAAACTGGTCAATTTCAACATTATCCCATTGCCTCGTGACATCGCGGAGCATCTCTATCCGCTCCTCGGTCGTAAACATGGGGCTTTTGTCCTGATTGACCGACACGGCGACTATCACTCGGTCAAAGATCGACCTTCCCCTGTCAATAATATCGAGATGCCCGTTTGTCACCGGATCAAAGGAGCCTGGGTAAATAGCACTAATCTGTTGTGTCATTGAGACACAATTATCGTACGCAGCGCAGACACAAAGCAATTTGGGATGAGATCCAATCCGGATAACGCCCCGTGGTAGACTTCTCGCTGATGAATTCGACACGAGTGCTTCTACTCGCAACAGCAAGTCTGTTCCTGGCTCTAGGAGGTTCGGTTCACGGCATCGACCTGGAGGGCGGAGGTCATATCGGATTGGCTGTGATCGGCGACGAGACGGTTCTGGGGACGGAGACTGGACCTGAATTTGGAGTTTGGCTCAATGTGTGGCCGACTGAGTTTCTGACAGTCTCCTGCGAGTGGGCCTACCTTCCCCGTGACGATTTCACCTTCTCCAGAGATTCCTTCCTTCTAGGCGAGGAAGACCGTAACCGTCAATATGTTGATGTGACCCTCCAGATTCATTTCCTTCGGCGCAAACGCGTCAGCTTATTTGTGGAAGGCGGAGGAGGGTCCCATTGGGACAACCGACAGGTCATCAACCCGAATGGCTATCCAGGATTTGAGGAACAGGGGAAAGAGAGCACTCGAAATGGGGTGTGGACGGTCGGGGGAGGGATTCGTACGAAGCTGATTCCACACCTGAACTGGATCAACGAAGTGAAGTCTCATAACCTGGGCTCAAGTAACAGCTATGGTGTACGGTTTCTCAGCGGTCTCACAGTTTCCTGGAAGTAGGGACTGGGATTTTCGATTGACGATTGACGATTTTCGATTGGGGAAACAAACGCGGGGAATACGGTTCACGCAAAGCTCGCAAAGGCTGCTAAGGGATTCATATCAAAAACCGTGTTTCCTTGGTGCTCTTGGTGTCCTGGTGGTTTGAATTCTCGGGTTTTGACCAAAGAGAGGACAACTCAGCTCCGGCCATTCGACAGAACAGCCAGGTTTCAAGCCTCAAGACCCTGGGAGCTTATCGAAGTGCGAACGACGAACTGAGAATTGAGAATTGGGAGTTGGGAGTTGGGAATTGGGAGTTATCTGAAAAGATGCCCGTACAGGTGAACGATTCGCTTTAAAGTCGGCATCATGTTCCGTCCCTCTTCGAGAGCATCGAAAGCGATGTCGATCCAGTTTTCCATCTCCTGAACCCAGATGATCTCGAAATCAGGCCGAAGGTACCGACGAACGAACCATCTGTCTCCAGCCAACTGAAGGTTCAACAGTATTCGAAATCGCCTGTAGGGAATATATCTCCGAATCTGTGAAAGCAGAACCGAAAACGAATCCCTTTGCCGCAGAAATGCAATTCGCCCCCTTGACAACGTTCGTACCCCCTTCTAAGCTATCCGTGTTGGTTTCCTACCTTCTTTATTAACGCCTCTGACCTTCCATCCTGCGAATAAGCATTACTTTGACCCTCATAAATGTGTGGGAAGAGAAAAAACGCGCCTTTCGTGCGATGGCCAGAGCAGTCATATCCGATCCGAGCAGCGTCGAGGATGTTCTTCAGGAAGCCTTCTTGCGAGTCCTGAGGACCCGAAAGAGATTTGCCAACCAGCAGGAAGCTTTCAACTACCTGCGCCGCGCAGTCCTGAACACCTCCATCGACACTTACCGAAGGCTGCAACGTCAAAATTCCAGATTCGATACTCGAAATGGTGAACGCCAGACCCAGAGATATGCTGAGATCGGGGCTGATCCCTTAAGCCTGCTACTCACAAACGAGGAAGCAGAAACGCACAACCACCTGGTTAACGAGGTCGAGATGGCATTGCGTTCTCTACAGCCGAAGCAACGGGAAGCAGTCGAGGTGTTCTTCCGAAGGGAATCCACTCTGAAACTGAAGGAGTTCTGCCAGGAACAGGGTGTTCCCTACTCCACTCTTCGCAGCCGCATGCTCCAGGGAATCGACCTGATTCGAGTATACCTGCGGCAACGAGGAGTCTCAGGATTTGGACAAACAAAGGAAAAACCCAATGATGTGCGAAGATTTGAAGCTCGCTGAGTTCTTGAGAGGTGAACTTGAACCTCCCGAAACACAAGGTGTCCTCAGCCATCTGGAAGGATGCCAGATTTGTCGTGAACGAATTCGTGTAATGGCCATCCTTGAAACCCGGTTCCAGATAGAGAATCAGTCCAAGAAACCTAGACCTCGGACGTATCTGGCGGCTGCAGCTGTACTCATCTTTAGCCTGGTTTCGCTTACTTACTACTTCGCCCCGCTGGTTGAGGGAGAGCGCTTCGCTGCTGCAGAGCCGTACCCCTATTTTCCACTCGAGTTGCGTTCCGACGGAACGGATTCCAGTAACGACAAACTTCGTGAAACGGCATTCGAGGCCTATGTCACCGGAAACTACCTGAAAGCGAACTCGATTCTCAAGAACCTTGTTGCTAGAGACGAAGATCCGGAGCTAACGTTCTATCTGGGTGTGACTCACTATCTGCTAGGAAACACCAGCCAAGCGTTGGCACGCCTTCGGGAGGCAGCCAGGAACCCTAGGTGGAAGTCCCCCTCACAGTGGTACATGGCCAATCTGCTACTCAGAGACGGCGAAAGAGCTTCAGCAATCAAGTTGCTCGAAGCGCTGCAAGAGGGGGGAGAAGAATTTTCCGTTGAAAGTACTGGATTATTGCGCGTCCTCAAACCATGACTCTGGATGGTCCATCGAAACAAGTGTCTGCCGAACCGTGGCGCTGCGGAATGGGGAGTCTAGCCCTCTCGTTGATCTTCCCTGCCTTTCTGGCAGCTTCGCCCCTGGCCACGTCGGCTCACGGAGATCTGCCCCGGATCTACGTTTCTTCGCCGCCTGCTGCCCATAAGCGACTTCGAGATCTGGTTTCTCAGGGCCAGGACGTCACCAGGATCATCGATGATCTGGCGGAAATCACAGGCGATCATTCCTTTGACGGACTCAGGCACCAATCCACCAGCCAGAGAAACGCTTTGCGGGTACGCGAGAAAGCGATTGAACATTGGGAACGTAGGGACTTTCGTACCGCTCGCACCCTTCTTAAGAAAGCGAGGGATGCATTTCTCAACAACGGCGCCGAAACCGAAGCACATTTCTGTACCTATCAGATCGGGGAAGTCTACGCAGAAGAGGAAAGCTTTTCCATTAGCCTCCAGTGGATCAACCAGGCACTCGAGCGGACCGACACAACCAAAATGCCGTACCTCACAGGCCTCCTTTATGAAAGTCGTGGTTACTCTCTATGGTTTCTAGACGACCTTCAAAACAGCATTCTTTCGTTTTTGGAGGCGGTGAAGCGATGGCACCAAATCAACTTCGCCGAGGGGATCACCAACGCCTGGAACAATCTCGCCACCCTGTATGAAGAACTCGGCATGACCGAACGGGCTGAACAATGTTACCACCGAGCCCTACAGAACCTGGGACCTTCAGCCTTCTCCGAACAGAGATTCCACGTCCACCGAAACTTCGCCCTCTTTCTGCATCGAAAAGGAGATTCCTTAAGAGCAGCCAAACATCTAAAGCAATGCTCGATCCACTCCGCCGTTTCCCCCGACGAGTTCCACCTGGCTCAGGCCGAGATCCTTGGAGATCCCGAGATCCTGAATAGGGTTGATGTGACTCAGGCATCAATCCGGATCGAGCGCGATTTGCTGCGCGCCAAACTTCTGAGAGAGAAGCTGGATCTACGAGAATACATGACCCGCCTCCGACGAATACTCGAACGATGCCGGGAGGCCAACCTGGCCTATTATTCCCGAGAAATTTACTTCCTCTTGGGCAAGGCAATGGAGCAAGCAGGGCAGCACCGGGACGCAGCCGAGACTTATCAAAGCGGCCTCAAGCAAGATGATTCCACTGCGCATTACGGATCAATTCTTCCATACTGGCAAGCCGTCTCACCTCTCTTTGATGGATGGATCCGTTGCCTGATCCAGCTGGGGGAACAAGAATATGCCCGCAAAGAGATTCAGGAACTCAGCTACCGCAGACGGGTCAACGCTACACACGTTCTCAGCTCCAGCGGACCTATTGACTCTGCAGAGGACGAATTAAGTCAATTGGTACAGCTCGGGGCAGCGAATCAACCCCGGACGCAGAGGCCGGAAGCCCTGAGCAATTACACACCGGGCCCGGCCGAAGACGGCTTTACAATCCTCGAGATGTGGCCCGACGGAAGGCTGATCCATGCGTGGATCGAATCTACGACGGGAACTCAGTACATTTCTTTTCGAATCTCTGAAGATACCGCAGCACTCACCCAGCGAATCTGTGAGTATTTCTACGGCCACCAATCTACGCTGTCCCCAAGCGCCCTGATTCCACCAACAGACCGTCTCTACACCGAAATCATTGCTCCAGTGAACCGCTTGCTCACAACCCGCCGTATACTTCTCATCCCTCACAAAGAGCTCCAGATCATTCCCTTCGAGTTACTCCGTTGCCCGGACGGGCTCCGCTGGGGTGAAAAGCGCATCCTCAGTTACCTGCCCGATCCGGACAAACGATTCAAAGAAACCAAACCTGTAGACTCTGCGCCTCTACTCCTGCTGCCTTCTGGGTTTTCGATCCGTCAAGGGGCGCAGATGGAGCGAAGAGTCCTTCGTCAATACGCTCCCAGTCTCCGAGTAGTCGAGAACCTCGACATACCCGGAAAGCTTACTGGTCAGTGGATACATGTCTCGACCCACTTTTCTCTGCATCCAGAATTCTGGCCGGCGTCCGCCTTCCAGAACGGCTCGAGGAGGACCAATCTTATGGCCTTCGTAAAGAAGGGATTTGAGTGCCAACTTCTTTCGTTGGCAGTGTGCGAGTCAGCAAACGCCTATAATTCCGGTTCTCCCTACTGGTTGGGGTTAACCGAGCTCTTCCTTGCTCAGGGAGCGCAAGCCTTGATAGCAAGCAGGTGGGGAATGGATGAACTTTCGGCTGAGATCTTCGTCGACTTCTATCGTTACTCCCTCTCGGGCCATCCGATGGATGAGGCACTGTACCTGGCTCGGAACAGTTTCGTTAAGCGACGGCTTCCACGCAATGGCCAGACAGTCTCCGGGTCGCACCCATATTTCTGGGCCGGCATCTGCTACGTCGGCTGGCCCGGGAAAAAGCTGCAAAAGTATCAGGAGAACACGCTGAAGAGTTTGCTAGCCCCCTTCGTCTTCTCCCTTGCCTTTGCCCTCGCCTGCGTTTTCGCCCTGTTCCTTCGTCGAGGGGCCTTGTCTGCACCATTCAAACCACCAAAGCACAGAGAACCATAGCTGGGACAATTGATAAACTCACGACCAAAACACCAAGAATCAAGGATTCGCCTTTATCAGCCCCCAGCAAGTCGTTCAGCTGCGCATAATCAGGATCAAGCTATCGCCACCTCTTAATGTCTTCTCGATTTCCAAATCTAAGTCGGTCAGATCGACCTTCGTCTTCTTGAAGATCTCAAGCATTACGATTGTACTTCCCGGTTCGAACAGAGGTGAGCCAATCACAGTCCGAAGCAATTTGCCGAACCGTGGATACTCGTAAGGCGGGTCCAGAAAAATGTGCGTACAGACTTTCCGGACCGAGCTCTTCCTGAGAAACGTAATGGCATCCAGGCCCCAGGTCTCCACCCCGTGAATGACCCCGCAGGCACTAAGGTTTCTTTCCAATAACGCCCGAGCGTCGGCTTCCCTATCATTGAACACGACGTGTCGGGCACCGCGACTCAGTGCCTCGAGCCCCACCGCTCCCGAGCCGGCAAAAAGGTCCAGCCAGATGCTGTCTTCAACGCTGTTGCCAAGAGAGGCGAAAAGACTTTCCCTTAAACGATCTGAGGTGGGACGGATACCTCCTTTAAACTCAACGAGTTTCCTCCCTTTGAATCTGCCGGCAATAATCCTCATCGCTTGGCGCCCCTGGATCAGGGATCACGGACTCAACCCACTCGAATCAGCCCGTGCTGTTCCCTCCACTCATTGATCAAACAGCCTAGATTCGCTTTCTGCTCTTCATCATCTCCCGAATTCACGCGATCAAAGAAGCTCTCGGCCTCCCGGCGTGCCAACTCAAGGATTTCTCTGTCTCGGACGATGTCCCCAAAATGAAACATGGGAACACCCGACTGCCGGGTACCCAAGAACTCCCCCGGGCCTCGTATTTCCAAGTCCTTCTCAGCTATCTTGAACCCATCACTGGTTCTTTTCATAATGTCCAGCCGCTCATGAGCATCGCGGCTCGCCACTTTATCCACCATCAGGATGCACAAACCTCCATGCTCTCCTCTTCCAATCCTCCCTCTCAGTTGATGAAGCTGTGAGAGTCCAAACCGCTCAGCATGCTCAATCACCATGACGGTCGCGTTCGGAACGTCAATGCCCACCTCGATGACCGTGGTCGAAACCAAAATCTGTACAAGCCCCTCAACGAACTGCTTCATGAGTTCGTCCTTTTCGGCCGGCTGGAGCCTGCCATGCATCAGCCCCACCTTAACATCCTCAAAAACCTCGGTTTGAAGTTGCTCGGCCATTTCGACTGCAGACCGGAGTTCCAGTTTTGCCGATTCTTCGATCAGAGGATAAACGATGTAGACCTGTCTACCCTCCTTTACCTGCCGCCGCAGAACTGAGTAGACCTCATCCCGGCTGGTTTCCATTTTCACTACAGTCTTCACGGGCTTCCGCCCAGGAGGCATCTCATCGAGAACCGAGACTCTCAAGTCACCATACACCGTCATTGCGAGACTTCTTGGAATCGGAGTGGCGGTCATCACCAGTGTGTCAGGGAGGCTTCCCTTCTTCATCAACTCCGATCTCTGAATCACACCGAAACGGTGCTGTTCATCGACCACCACAATGCCCAGATCCTGAAATGCTACTTTCTCCTGGATTAAGGCATGAGTCCCCACCAGAAGCTGTACTTCTCCCGACTTGACTTGGGATAGGATCCGCTTTCGCTCTTCCCCCTTGATTCTTCGGGAAAGAGAAGCCAGATGGTAAGGGGTCTGCCGAAGGTACTTCTGCATGTTCCTGAAGTGCTGTTCCACCAGCAGTTCTGTAGGCGCCATCAGAGCTGCCTGAAAACCATTCTCTATGACAATAACCATGGCTTGAAGTGCAACGATGGTCTTACCGGAACCGACGTCACCCTGCAGCAGTCGGCTCATCACCCGGTCACCACAGAGGTCCCCTGCAATCTCCTTTAAGACCCTCTTCTGGGCCGCTGTAGGGTGAAACGGAAGAATCGACTTTAATCGCTTCCGAACACTGGAACTGAGAACTATCTTCCTTCGCTTGGGAATCAACTCCCGGCCTCTCCGCGCCATGTAAAGCCCCAACTGAAACAGGAAGAACTCCTCAAAGACGAATCGCCGCTGGGCCGGTGTCGAGAACTCATTCAAGGCCTTCAGAAATTCCTCTTTGCTCGTATCCGCAGGGAATTCCGGGAAGTGAAGATTCCGCAAAGCCTTGAAAAGACTAGGGAAATTCCACCTGGACAGGATCTCACGCGGAAGAGAATCGTGTTCATCAACTCCCAGGGCTTCCAGCGAGCGATGGATTAATTGCCTGAGGATTCGAGTCGTCAATTTGTCGATCCTTCGATAAACAGGGGTGATCCGGCCTGTATGGATCACCTGATCCTCGCCGGCAACGATCAACTCGAACTCCGGGTTCTGAAAGGTAAGAGCAAAGGAGTACGAATCGTAGCGGGGGGTCCCAAAGAGAATCACCTCCTGCTCTTTTCTGAAGACTTTACTGAGGTATGGTTGATTGAAGAACCTGACCGGTACGGAACCCGAACTGTCCGCCACAACCAACTCAAGAATGCTGAGGCCTTTGCGGCGAATCAGTAACCTTCCCGGATGCCGGACCGTCCCTCGAACCACCACCTCTCTTTCCGGCCTTAGGCGGGCGATTTCCTGAAAATTGGTCCGATCCTCGTATCGAAAGGGCCGATATCTCACAAGATCCCCGACCGTTCTGATTCCCGCCTTTTCGAATATTTCGCTACGACGTGGGCCAACACCCTTTATGTGTCGAACCGGGGTCTCGAAATTGACAGACACCGGCCTATACTTATCGCCAAAAAACCATTAGTCAAGAACAGCTTGCCAAGTACTGGCCAAGTGCTGACTATGCTATAGTTCTGATTCTGTGAGATGCCGGTACCCCACCCTTTTGATTGGAACCATACTCCTTCTTTCCTGTGGGAAGAGCCTTGATAAACAGATTCAGGACCAGGTTCGAACTACTGCTAACGCCGAACTGGACGCTGATGCGGTAGAAATCTTGAGCGTTCGAGAAAGTGGAGACCAGGCGATCGCCGAGATCAGTGTCAAGACGGCGGTGAGAATGCGCAAGGAGGGGAAGCATTGGGTCCTGGATGAAGTCCGGCTCGGAGATCGAAGGTGGGAAAAAGTTGACCGCATCCTCGAGGCTCTGGAAGAAAGTCGAAAAGCGGAAACGCTGGGCCAGATTGACCAGATTGCCCATGGCATTCACAAATATGTCGAGGTTTCGGGACAGGTCCCACAAGTAATGTCGTATGAAGAACTGATTGACACATTGAATCCGAGATATCTTCCTACGGTGATTCGAGTCGACAGTTGGTGGAAGCCGTTCGGTTACGAACCGCTGGGCAATGCCGCCTATGACCTGCGCTCCGCCGGTCCGGACGGCAAATTTCATACCGATGATGATTTGGTGAGCAAGTGATAAAAAGCAAACTTCTTTTCGTTCTTGGTGGTCTCATACTTCTGGTGGCGCTCGTGCCACTGCTTCGGCGACCACAATCCCAGTCTTCAGGCATTCAATGGCACACAAATCCGGAAACCGCCTTCGCAGAAGCCGCTGACGGGAACCAGACGATCCTCACCTTTCTTTACACTGATTGGTGCGGCTATTGCCGACAGATGGATCAGATAACTTTTCAGGATCGCACTGTAATTGATCAACTGGGATCCGAGTACTCCTGGTTGCGTCTTAATGCTGAAACGGATCCGGCAGGTGCCGAGATGCGGCAGCGTTTCGGGGTCGCAGCGTTTCCGACCGTCCTGATTCTGGATGAAGGCGGAGACGAAATTGACCGACTTCAGGGGTTTGTACCACCGGCGCAGTTCGTTAAGGCAGTCGAGGGTAGCGTATCTTCTCCAACTTCCGTTGGATTTCTCAGGAAGCAGGCGGAGGAATCCCCTGACAATGCAGAGATTCAATATCGTCTCGCTGTAAAGTATATGGAGAGCCGTATATATGAGAAGGCGAGGGAGCAGTTTTCCAAGGTCATCGACCTGGATCCCGAGAATCGTTCAGGAACCACTGATTCAAGCCTTTATTATTTGGCAGAAATCCACTTCGCCACCCAGAATCTGGCCGGAACTGTTGAGACGCTGGAGAGTTTGCAGAAGAAGTTTCCGGAGAGTGAGTATGCTAAGGAAGCCGACTTGATGAAAGCTGAAGTCCTCCTTCACACGGGCGAAATGGACGAAGCAAAGAAACTCCTGGCCGGCTTTATCAAGGCCTATCCCGACCATCCATCAGGTCCCCAGATCCGCGAGATCCTCGCCCAACAGTGATCAGCGGATGATGAATCGCATCAGCGCTGCGAGGTTCCTCACTGGTGGGATTTACTACCCAGGTACCAGGAACACCGAGGAAATGCTTGGTTGGTTGTGAACAGCGTCGGCCGGAGGATGACCTTCCAGGTCGTCACAAAACTGCTGATCTCCAGAGTGACAAGCTGGAAGCTTATCTTCCGGGAGGATGACCTTCCAGGTCGTCGCAAAACTGTTGATCTCCAGAGTGACAAGCTGGAAGCTTATCTTCCGGGAGGATGGCCTTCCAGGTCGTCGTTCAAGATGGTGTGTTGATTATCAAGAGGAAAAAGAGTCCTTGAAATCCCTATCAGTCATGG
>JAUVSF010000649.1 GCA_030597245.1 Acidobacteriota bacterium | reverse complement strand
GCGACGATTACACTTCCCCAATGGGTAGTGTAGTTGTCGTTGACAAGGGTCTGATTCGTTAACAGGCTTTGACTTCGAGCACCGTCGCCAATGGATCGTCGATCGCATCAAGCTGCTGTGTTCTGTATTTGCGATAGATCTGTGCGCTTATGCCATCATGAGCAACCACTACCACATCGTGGTTCGAATAAATGCTGATGAAGCAAAACAATGGTCAGATGAAGTGGTAGCCAAACGCTCACCGCTGGACGATCAACCCAGCAGAGACTCAGGGTTGCCGTTGCTCCCGGTAGTAGTTGGGATAGGCCGGCCTCTGATGCTGCTCAGGAGGTTTCTTTTCTAACTCCTCAAGGACCCATTCCACGGCCCGCTTCAGTTGAGGGTCCTCTCCTTTCCGCCAGGCGTCAGGATCAAATTCCACTTGAATATCCGGTGCCACGCCATAGTTCTCGATTTCCCAGGTGCCGTTCGGGTTCCAGAAGGCCATTCTCGGAGCTGTGACACGGCCACCGTCCATCCGGGCCGGATAGTCGTAAATCCCGACCAGGCCACCCCACGTGCGCTTCCCAACCAGTGGTCCCAATCCGGCTGTCCTGAAATACCAGGGCATCCAGTCTCCACCGGATCCGGCGAATTCATTGATAATCATGGCCTTCGGTCCGAAGATAGCATTGGCCGGGGTGGAGAAATCCTGGCCTTCACGGGTGGTCCAGTAGCTTGCAAGCGGACGTCTCATCGTATCGATAATGTAGTTGGCAACCAGCCCGCCACCGTTAAAACGCTCGTCCAGCACGACTGCCTGCTTTCCACCCTGGGCGAAATAGTAGCGGTTGAAGTTCGTGAAGCCCGCCTCGGCAGTGTTCGGCAGGTAGACGTATCCAACCCTGTCCCCACTCCACTCAGAGACTTTGCGCCGGTTCTCATCGATCCACGCACGATGACGCAGGGTCCTTTCACTTTCGACCGGTACTACGGTCACATCGCGGGCGTCGCTACCATCTGGATTGGGCCCGACTCTCAGTATCATCGACTTGCCGGCCGTGTTTTCGAAGTAACGGTACACATTCTCGGAAGCAACCACAGCCTGCCCGTTCACGGCCAGAAGATACTCGCCCTCCTGAACATCGATACCTGGTTCAGTCAGTGGAGCACGTAAATCCGGGTTCCAGTTCTCACCCCGGTAGACCCGGGAAAACCGATAACGACCATCCTCGATTCCGTAATCCGCGCCGAGCAACCCAACCGGAACATCCTTCACTTCAGGGAAGTCGCCTCCTCCGACATACACATGCCCCAGAACGAGGTTCCCCAGCATTTCGCTGAACAGATAGTTGAGATCGGTACGACTGGCAACGGAATCCAGATAGGGTTCATATCTCCTTTCGGCAGAGGTGAGATCCAGGCCATGGGCACCCGGATCGTATAGGAAGTCTCGTTGGATCCTCCAGACCTCCTTGTACATTTGCTTCCACTCGGCTCCGGGATTGACCCGTACCTCCATGCCTGTGAGTTTCAGGACTCCTTTTTCAGCCTCCGGTTTCGACTTGGTAGCATGGATGGCCCATTGATCCCCCTGCCGCACAAGCATCTTTTCACCATTCTGGGAGAGCACAAATGCATCGACTCCTTCGATCAGCTTCTCAATCTTCCGCTCTTTCAGTGTGAACTTATGAACTGTGGACGAGCCAGGTTCAAACGTGGGAATCTGTCCTACCGCAGTCAGGAACAGGGTTCCCTTTGTGCCAGTCGCTAGTCCCGTATAGTTCTCGGCGGGAACCGGAAGAGCCAGGATTCGCTGATCGATACCTTCAAAGTCGATTTCGACCTTTACTTTCTTCTTGTCCTTCGATTTCTCGACATCCTCTTTGTCGCCGTCCTGATCTCCATCTTCATCACCATTTTCGCGCCGATCCTCATCACTCCCCTCCTCTTCCCCTTTCTCTTCGTCACTTTCCGGAGCCAGTGGCGAAGGTTCGTCCTTCTCGAGAACGACGAGATAAACACTTCGGGTGACCGGTCGATTGATACTGAACATGTCCAGCCAGGCAGTTGAGGGCCCCACATCTGTACTTGCAGTGAAATAAAGGTATTTCCCACCCCGGTCAAATGCGGCGTAGCGCGCGTCGCTAAGGCCGTCCGTAATTTGCTCTCCTTTCGCAGTCTCAACATCATAGACAAACACGGCGTGAAGGTAGTTTTGCAAGCGCTTCGTGTAGGCAATCCATCGACTGTCCGGAGACCATGCGGGATCCAGTGAGCGGAACGGAGAATCGTAGGTACCGACGTCAACTTTAACGGGGTTCCCCTCTTCAATGTCCAGTACCCAGAGATTCAAGCGTTTGTCCGTGTACGCAATCTTCTTGCTATCAGGGGACCATACGGGTGAATAAAAGAAGGACGGAGGGTGTCCCAGATCAATCTTTCGCGTCTCTCCCGTGACTGTCTGTTCGCGTAAGTGGAGGGCATACTCGCCCGATTCATCCGAGAAGTAAGCAATCGATTGACCATCGGGTGACCAGGCAGGGTCTCGCTCGGCTACCCCGGAACTGTGCGTCAGATTCCTGATATCACCCTTTTCTGCAGGAACTGTGAGAATCTCTCCACGGGCTCCGAACACGGCTCGGGCACCCGTAGGAGAAAGTGCCGCATACTGGATTTCTTCGTCCACTTCAACAAATCTGGACCGTACGGAAGGAAGGTCCCCAGCTACCTGGATGCCCACCCTCTGAGACTCGCCGGATCGAAGATCGAAAAGATAGATTTCGCCGAATTGCTCATAGACAATCGCCTGCGGTCCCGCGGAGGCCGACTTGATATCCAGCCCCTCATTCTCGATGACAGCTTCAACGTCACTGGAGTCAACATCGTATGTATATAGCGTGACCGAACCGTCACGGTCGGACAGGAAGTAGAT
>JAUVSF010000024.1 GCA_030597245.1 Acidobacteriota bacterium | reverse complement strand
GCTCGGATGTTGATTCACCAGGAAGGTGTTCAGGATGCCGGCAAAAAACGATTGGTTAACCACAGGAGTGCCCCATTCGCCCTCTGGGAAAATGACTCCCCATCCCGCGAGTAATTGGCTGGCTGGAGCCCCGTTACCAGGACCCTCGAAATCGAGACGAACCGATGAAGAGTCAAAATCGTCTGGGCTGGTTACCGGGCTAAGCTGGCCCATGGCCGGTGAACCCAGCAGTGAACAGATCATAAGAACACCTGTTATACGAAAGAATCTAGTCATTCTCAGTTTCCTCACAAAGTTTCTCGAAAGGCCATTCGGTGAAGTAAGGAAAGACCCGTCAACCTACTTCTCGGGCATCATTTTCTCATTACTTCCCGCAGCCGGTTTTTTCATTCCACAGACAAACATTGGCATTGTACAGATTCTTTGCCTGTTGTGTGCCACTCCAACCCGATCCGGAACTGGGTCCAAGCTGGTTTTCGAACCGTACTCGGCATCAAAGCGGCTATTATAGGATTTCAATGTGGCACAATGGGGCTCTCGCCGAGATCAGGAAAGGAATTACATAGCATGAAATTGGAAGGCAAATACGCGATTGTTACAGGAAGCACCAAAGGAATCGGGCTCTCGATAGCGAAAGCTCTCCTCGAACAGGGCACACATGTTGTTGTCTCGTCCCGCCACGAACGCGACGTGCTGGAAACGGTTTCGAATCTATCAGACAGAGGCAGCGGCTCAGTTGCCGGCCAAGTCTGTGATGTCCAGGATCCCGCTGATTTTCATGCTCTAATCAACTTTTGCGTCGAGAAGTTCGGAGGCCTCGACATACTGATTAACAATGCTGGAATAGGGAAATTCAAGACGGTTGAGGAACTCTCCGTTAAAGAGTGGAGGCAGATGATCGCGACCAACCTGGACAGTCTTTTTTACGGCTGTAACGCTGCCATCCCTGAAATGAAGAAGAGGGGAGGCGGGTTCATCATCAACATCGGGAGTCTCGCCGGTAAGAACGCGTTTCCAAAAGGCGCCGCCTACAACGCTTCCAAGTTTGGTCTGATCGGTTTCAGTGAGGCTCTCATGCAGGAAGTCCGCCACGACGATATCCAAGTAGCCTATATCATGCCCGGGAGTGTTGATACATGGTTTGGGGACAGTCCCCCTGAGGGGGACGAATCATGGAAAGTTGCTGCTTCCGATATCGCTCAAATTGTCGTCGAAACCTTGTCAAGGTCATCCAGGTGCCTCACAAGCAGGATCGAGGTGCGCCCCCCCAAACCGCCCAGGAAGTAGGTCGATTCTTCAGCTTGTCACCCCTGTACACCCTTAGCGAACTTGGCGGGCTTTGCGTGAAATGAATCCATCTCACGCCAAGACGTCTCACGCCAAGGCGCAAAGAACGCAACGGAGAGGACTAACTCTCAGTTGGGTACTCGACAGCAGAACTCTCGGGAAAGAATCGCGCCAGAAAATGAGCCGAACAGCTCTGGCAGAGACAAGAAAGTTCCATAAAGCTACCGTCCCGAAAACGCTTCGTGCTCGACTTGTCCAGTACGGTGACATCGAGTTTTCCGCAACGGGGACATTCAATAAGACCCGCGGCAATATTCTCCGTATCTGGTCTGGATTGCTTCTGAAAGTCCATCCCAGCTTTATGAATCTGGGTTCGGGCATCCGGACCTTTTATGGCAACAACTTCACACATTTCCATAATGCGTGATAACAGGCGTTTGCCGATCCGTTCTTCCAGTGTTTGCTCGATCTTGGCTACCCCTGTACGAACGGAACTCCGGCGGAGCGGCCAGTTGCTGGTAATGATCGTCTGCTTCTTGTGCGTGTAGCGATAGTTGATGATCATCCGAATGATATCCTTCACCCAGTCGGTTGGCCTTCCGGTTCCAAGATCATCCCACACCAGGAGTTCAACGCTCGTGAGTGGTGACAGGACTTGTTCCTCCGTCGCTGGTGAATCCTGCCCGTAGGAGTACTTGAGTTGCGACAACAACTCCACCTCGTCGATGAAACGTCCGGTCACCATCCTTGTCTGGACGATCTGTTTCATAATGGCGACCGAAAGGTGGGTCTTGCCAACACCGCAGGTACCAACAAAAAGCAATCCTCGCTCGACATCAGGGAAACTCTCCAAGTAGTCCACTGCCCTTTTCAAGGCAATACGTTGACTGTCGGTTTGTGGCGCGTAGGCATCGAACCCCCTGTTCAAATACCGAGGCGGAATCTGAGCGAGGTCCAATAAGCGAGAGCGTCTGGACTCACCCTGGCAGTCAGGGCATCGGCCAACCTCCTCGCCACCCTCACCGGGAGCAACGAGCCAGCCGGAACCCCTGCATGTTTGGCAGACTGTCGATCCTTTATTGACTTCGTTCATGGTGGGAACCCGTCGTCAAGATAACACGGAAAACCTCCTCCGGGGAATTGGTACTCCACCTTTGGGGTGCGTTGCCCAAATGAGGACCACTGCTGAAGCCGAAGTTCGAAGCTCGAAACCAGAGAATCGGAAACCGAAAATAGAAGATGGCCTCACGCTAAGGCGCCAAGGTGTTTCACGCAAAGAACGCAGAGAGCGCAAAGGGAAGTTTTGCTGTTTCAGCACGGGCTTGTCTTTCGTTCTTTAGACCCTCAGCGAGCTTTGCAGACTTTGCGTGAGCTTTCGGATTTCAAGCTTCGAACTTCGGCCTTCTGCTATTCCGGCTTGAGCTACGGACTCTCTGTCACAAACTTCGTTCAGAAAAGCTCACAACGGATTTCCTCAGGTACGTTTTCGTTGATTCTTTCACTGCTGAAACTATAGAATGAAGCTTGGGCTAACCGAGGTTTTGGGCGTAAGGCCAAGAGACATCACAACTCCCCCTGTTTTCCGTCTCTAGGTTTCGCCTGTTCTGTTTCTCAACCATCAAGGGTTTGAGGTAAATAATTATGAGCCAGAAGTACCGTCAACCAGGCTATCACGACTCCGACAGGAAGGCGCCTGAATCCAGGCGATCACCCAGAAGTTCTGTGTCAAGAGAGGGCCCCCGATCGCCTCGGATGCCGGGGTTGCGTAAGGTAGTGAAATGTTCCAATTGCGGAACCGCCGTCTCCGCCAAGAACAGCGAGATAACTCCCGAGAGTCAGTGTCTCAAATGCTCAGCTGACCTGCATTCCTGCAAGAACTGCGCTTACTTCGATCCGGCTGAGCGCTTTGAATGTTCCCAGCCCATATCTCAGAGAGTCAGTCCGAAGGACCGCGGCGTCGATTGCGAGTTTTTTGAGATCCGGTCGTCGGTAGAGAAGATTACAACCTCCGTCCAAAAAACCGATCCCGTTGACGCTCGGGACGCTTTCGAGAACCTGTTTAAGAGTCCTTAGGAGCCGGCTTTAATGAGAATTGTGGTTTGTATCAAAGAAGTGTCGAGCCGAGAAAGTCGTTACCAAGTCGCTTCTGACGAGAATTGGATCGACGAATCTAATATTTCCTTTGAGATAAACGAATGCGACGAGTACGCCCTCGAAGAGGCTCTCAAACTCAAGGAGCAGTTTGGCGGTGAAGTTGTCATCCTCTCGGTGGGCAAGCCGCGTACGGAAAAGGTAATGCGTAAAGCTCTCGCAATGGGAGCTGATCGGGGGATTCTGATAGCCGATGAGAGTAGACAGCTGACAAGCCCCCATCTCCTCGGCAAAGTCATGAGCTCCGCTCTCGAAGCCGAGGAATTCGACCTCGTTCTGACCGGCACTCAATCGGATGATTTCAGTTATGCTCAAACCGCTGTGGTTTTGGCAGAACTACTGTCAATTCCACATGCCACCATCGTAATGAAGATTGAGGCCGAACCGGAGGCTAACCGCCTCAGAGCGTTGCGAGAGATGGAAAATGGCCGGTTCCAGTGGCTCGAACTTCCACTCCCTGCGTTGCTTAGCATTCAGGCTGGGAGTAGTCCCGTGCGCTACGCTTCGTTAAAAGGGATCATGCAGGCGAGGAAGAAGGAGATTCGCACGCTGAGTCCCGAAGAACTTGGCGTGGAGGCAACAGCCGTTCCGGAACTTGAAATCGTAAGGCTCTACCAGAAGAAGGAAGAGCGGAAGGCTGAATTGTTGGAAGGTGAAACCGGAGCCGTCGTTGAACAGCTAGTCGAGAAACTCCAGAAGGAAGCTAAGGTACTTTGATCTGCTGCACCAGGGAGAGTACTCACATGCCGGAATCAATTTACGTCCTCATCGACCATAACAGAGGGAATATCAACCCGACCTCCCTCGAAACCCTGGTCTTTGGCCAGGAGCTGGCTAAAGAGACGGGGCGTTCGTTGCATGCCCTGTTGCTGGGATGTAACGTTCGAGACCTTGCAAAACAGCTGGCACGGTATGCGGTCGATTCGGTCATTTATGCGGACAACCCTCTGTTGGAAAGCTACACTTTTGAGTGTCAGTGCGAGGCCCTGTCCCAGATTCTTGAGACCGACAATCCGGCACTCCTTCTGATGGCACATACTTATCAGAACATCGACATGGCCCCCCGCCTCTCTGCAAGGTTGGGAAAGGCCCTGGTGAGCGATTGCGTGGGCTACAAGCTCAGTGAAGGCGAGCTGGTCTTTGTCCGCAAGATGTTCCGCGCGAAACTCTATGCGGATGTGAAAGTCAAATCTGAGCCCCCATGGCTGGTGACTCTTCAAGCCGGCTCCCGTTTTGTGGATGCCCTTGTGAGAGGTTCGGCCCAGGTTGTTGAACGACAGGTTGACCTTAGCTCAGTGGATATCAAACGAGTGTCAGGTGAGACGGTGGACTTTGCGAAAGATCGCGTCGATCTTTCCCAGGCTGAGACGATCGTGGCGGTGGGTCGTGGCATCAAGAAACAGGAAAACATGGATCTCATCCGCGACCTTGCGGACGTCGTCAATGCCGAAATCGGCGCAAGCCGGCCGGTCGTTGATAACGATTGGCTAAGTAGAGATCGACAGATAGGAAGCTCTGGACAGACTGTTTCTCCGAAATTGTATTTCGCTATCGGGATCTCTGGAGCTATCCAACATGTGGTGGGGATGAAGAGCTCACAGTGCATCGTCGCGATCAATTCGGATAGGAACGCACCGATCTTCAATGTTGCCACGTATGGAATTCTGGGGGACCTGCAAGAGATAGTACCGGCTCTTACCAGGAAGTTACGAGAGATTCTCTAGCGGGAATCCCTGGCTTTTGTGGGACAAACTGCAAATTCACCATCAAGACACCAGGAGCACGAAGGAGCACCAAGAATTAGGGGTTTACCCTTGGGGGGTAATTTTGAAACGTCAACGACTTACGCTGCTTGTTCTCGCTTTGGGCATCTCCTTGAGTTGCGGCCAGGCTCCAGAGCCGGGTCCTCCGAATTTCGTGATCATTTTCTGTGATGACGTCGGATATGGTGATTTGCCAAGTTTCGGCCACCCGACGATTCGGACACCTCACCTGGACCGGATGGCGGAGGAAGGCCAGAAGTGGACCAATTTCTACGTAGGCGCCTCGGTCTGCACACCCAGCAGGGCTGCGCTAATGACAGGTCGTCTCCCCATCCGAAGTGGCATGTGTTCTTCGGTTAGAAGGGTTCTCTTCCCTGACTCAGGGGGTGGACTCCCTGCAAACGAACTGACTATTGCAGAGGCCCTCAGGACCCGCGGTTATGCCACAGCATGCATTGGCAAATGGCACCTTGGGCATCTCCCTCAGTTTCTGCCAACCAGGCATGGATTCGACTACTACTTCGGGATTCCCTACTCAAACGATATGGATCGGGTGAAGGAGTCCCCTCCCGGCAGGGCGGCTTTTCTGGAGCCTCGAATCGACTATTGGAACGTACCTCTGATTCGCAATACTGAGATCGTCGAACGACCCACCCAGCAACACACCATTACCAAACGGTACGCAGAGGAGGCGGTCGCTTTCATCGAACAGAACAAGGATCGCCCCTTCTTCCTGTATCTTGCCCACAGCATGGCGCACGTTCCGCTTTTCGTATCGGAGGGCTTTTCCGGAAGAAGCCCGCGTGGACTATATGGTGACGTCATCGAAGAAATCGACTGGAGTGTGGGGCAGATTCTGGACACGCTGAGGGAGCATGGGCTGGACCAGAAGACACTCGTCGTTTTCACGAGTGACAATGGGCCTTGGCTGACCTACAACGAACAAGGGGGTTCTGCGGGTCTGCTCCGCGGAGGTAAGGGCGATACGTTTGAGGGCGGTATGCGCGAGCCGACTATCTTCTGGCAACCAGGTTTTGTCAAGCCTGGTGTCGTCGCGGATCCCGCCACGACCATGGATATTCTTCCCACCCTTATGAGTCTTGCGGAGATTCCAATGCCCGAGGATCGAATTCTCGACGGGTACGATTTGACACCAGTACTGGCAGATGAAGGCAGCAGCGGACGGAACTCGGTTTTCTACTATCGGGGCACCGAGATATTCGCAGCCCGTCTGGGCGCTTACAAAGCGCACTTCATTACCCGATCAGGATATGGACCGGACAAGCCCGTTCGGCATGATCCCCCTCTGCTATACAATCTGGAACACGATCCTTCCGAAAAGTACGACATCACGGATTCCCATCCTGAGGTGATCGCTGAGATAATCCGAATGGTTGAAGAACACAAACAGACAGTGGAACCCGTTACGGATCAATTGGCGATCCCGCTCGAGGAGGAAGGATCTTATTCGAGTGAATTGGCGATTCATTGAGCTCAGAGAGCCTTGAACGGGAGAAATGACGGTGAAAATGTACAGACACAGACGATTGGCCTTGACACTTCTACTTGCGACGGCTCTTACCGGGTGTGCAGGAGAAGACCCGGAAGGATTGCCTCAGGCGCCACCGAACATCATCTTCATAATGGCCGATGATCTCGGTTATGGTGACCTGGGCTCCTATGGACAGAAACAGATCCAGACACCTCACCTCGACCAGTTTGCCTCGGAGGGCGTGCGGTTTACTGATTTCTATGCCGGTGCAACGGTCTGTGCTCCCTCCCGCAGCGTCTTAATGACAGGCCTGCACACTGGACATACTTATATCCGCGGAAACAGCAAAGACAATCTCAGGCCGGAAGACGTGACGGTCGCCGAAATCCTGAAGGATGCCGGGTATGCAACCGGTCTCGTTGGGAAATGGGGCCTGGGACATGAAGGTTCCGATGGACTTCCGACCCGCCAGGGCTTTGACTACTTCTTCGGCTACCTGGATCAGCACCATGCTCACAACTACTATCCCTCTTTCCTCATCCGCAACGAAGAGCGCATCAACTTGAAAAACGTCGTCCCCGGGGAAGGAGAGTACGGCCAGGGTGTGGCTGCTGAGAAGGTTGAATACAGCCACGAGCTTATCGCGGAAGAAGCTCTCCGCTTTGTTGAGGAGCACGCACAGCAGCGATTCTTCCTCTACCTGGCTCTCACACTTCCTCACGCGAATAATGAAGCCGGCAAAGAGGGGATGGAGGTCCCTGATCTGGGCATCTACGCCGATAAGGACTGGCCGGAAGCTCAGAAGGGAACAGCGGCAATGATAAGTCTTCTCGACAGGGATGTAGGCCGGTTGATGACGCTCTTGAAAGAACAGGGGATTGACGAAAATACCATCGTCTTCTTTACGTCAGACAACGGCCCACACGCTGAAGGCGGTAACGACCCCGATTTCTTCGATTCAAATGGCCAACTGCGAGGCATCAAGAGGGATCTTTACGAGGGGGGAATCCGCGTTCCCATGTTGGTACGCTGGCCAGGCAAGGCACCCTCTGGTACCGTCTCAAGCCATGTCGGCTACTTCGGAGATCTTATGGCTACTGCCGCCGAGATAGCCGCCGTTCAGGCTCCAGCCAATTTAGACAGTATCAGCTTTCTTCCAGCAATACTTGGAGAAACCGATCGGCAGCAGAAGCATGACTACCTCTATTGGGAGTTCTATGAAAGAGGTTCTGCTCAAGCGGTCCGAATGGGTAACTGGAAGGCGGTGCGGAAGCCAATGTTTGGAGACCAGATCGAGTTGTATAACCTCGAATCCGACAGCGGAGAAGAGATCGATGTATCAGAAGGGTTCCCGGAGATCGTCTCCAGGGCTCGCAAGATCATGGAGGAGGCACACACTCCATCCCCACTTTGGAACGTGCGGGATTAGGAATTGGGTGTGGTCGGCGGGTAGGCGACCCGTAGCAAGGATACTCCCTTGAATCCTGGTGAACCTTGGTGTCCCTGGTGTCTGGGTGGTGAATCTCTGAATTGTCCCGGGTTGCCGTCCAACTGCCGACGGGCTAGTCCTCAGCGGGCCCCAGCCGTTCGTCAAGAAACCTGGCAGACCGTTCAAATGCCGTGATCCAATTGCGGTGCAGAAGAAAGCCGTGCACATCGTCAGGAAACACGAGGACTTCGTGCTCGACTCCCCGCTTCGCCAGTTCCCTGACCAGCCAGACCGTTTCCGAAAAGGGAACGTTTCTGTCGTCGTCTGCGTGGATGAGCAGAACAGGCGACGTCCACGTATCGAGGTCCGCTACTGGTGACGATTTCCAGGCAGCCAGGTCCTCATCGTTCGCTTCCTGAGCAGTCCAGGCCTGCCAACGATTCCAGTCATGGACTCCATGGAAGTCAACTCCAGCCGCAAAAAGGTCGGAGTTTCGAGCCAGGCCCAATGCCGTCATGAGGCCTCCATACGAGCCACCCCATAACCCAATGCGGCTGCTATCGACCTCCTCGAGGGATCTAAGGAATTTAGCCGCGGCAAGCAGATCCTGGTATTCGGAACCACCCCTCGGCCCACCATCCGGAACGTCTCGGAACTTTCGACCATACCCGATCCCCAACCGGTAGTTCACGGAGAGAACTACGTATCCTTTAGACACCAGGTACTGGTTTGCCCCGTAGAACCTGTGATAGTAACTGCCATAATGCCAACCAAGAAGCATCTGTCGAATCGGACCCCCATGAAAAAAAAGTACTCCAGGCCGGGGCCCCCGAAAACGATCGGGCGGCAGGAAAAGCTGCCCATGAATCTGCAGCCCGTCAGCCGCCTCGAAAATGACCGGCTGAGGAACCACGAGTTGCTTTTCAGGAAAGTCTTCCGGCAGTTGGTCGATTGCCAGTTGCTTCGCTGACTCCCCGTTAAAATCGGCCACAAAAACTCCAGCAGGTCTTCTAGCATCAGACCGCAAGTAGGCTACCTGAGTGCTCCCTATCGGAACAGGGCTCCATTCGATCGACTCGCCCGAAGTGAGAGGCTTAGAGACTTGCTTCGGTTCAACGAACCAGAGATGCCGTCGATCGATGTCGTTCTTGTTGCAAGTGAAGATTACCCGGCGCAGTTGAGGAACGGTCACGAAGTTTTGTACTTCGAAGTTACCCTGCGCTAACTGCGCTACTTCACCGCCTCCTCCGTTCACGGCATAAAGATGTCGAAATCCGTCCTTCTCGGACGAAAAGACCAATTGATCATTGCCCAACCAAGCTACTTCCGCCTGGTAAAAGCTCCCTTGTTCCGGGGATTTCCAAACAGCTCTCACCTCACCCGTTCCTAAGTCTGCGACGTGGATCTCCCAGGGGTCCGGTTCGGGGAATACTTTGGCTGAAAGGTTCCAATAGTGATTACTGGTCAACCTTCTAATGAACGCTATTCTCCGGCCGTCTGGCGACCAAGTCGGAGATCCGTCGAAATGGACCGAGGAATTCCAATACCTGACTCGTCTGTCAACGATCCCAATGTCCAAAACAAAAGCGTACTGATCCGGATATTCCCCTCGGACAGTGCTCAAGGCGAGGCGAGAGCCATCAGGAGACCAACAGAGTTGTACAAGCGACCCCCGAATCTGGACAAGTTGCTTCCGCTTCTGAGCCGATGAAAGCGACGAGACCCAGACAGTCCCCTCTTTCACATAGGCGACTTCATCTGTGAGCGGAGAGACAGCAACCGTTGCACTTTCCCCGATTTTTCTGGGATCGCCCCCTCCCCAGCCCACCGAGAAAAGAGTGGGGGACATCGGACCGGCCGCATCATGAGCTGGGTTGAAACCCTCGCCGCGCACGAAGACCACATAATCGCCTTTGGGCGACAGGCCCATGATCTGAATCTCGTGGCCATCGTCATCTTCAAACTGGGTGAGTTTTCTTGCCTCGAAATCCGGGCCTTCCGCGACCCAAATGTTCCGCACTCCTTCCTGATTGAAGATCCAGGCGATCCGACTTTTTTGGGGACTTGCAACCAACGAGGAAGGCAACGGGGAACTAAGCACGTGGCGAATGCTGAAACCAGGTTCGTCCACCGTTCCGGCAACCAGATTGATTTGCAGGCAAAGGAAGATCAATGTGGGGGTCTTAAGGAGGCTGAAACCTGCATTGAGTCTCATGGCACAAATGGTACACCATCGCAGGAGACTCGGCTTGGCAGAACGTGGCTTGGGTCTTGGGTCCTGGGTCTTGCGTCTTGTCTCGCGGTCTCGGAGTCTCGAGGCGAGACACGGTAAGACAAGCATCCCTGCTTGTCACTCTGGGACTCCGGGACCCTCCTGCCTGAACACGCAAACACCATTGAGATGCCAAGAGGTGAGCCACAGTGTCGAGTTCTGCCGTCAACCCCTTCTACACTGAGCAGTTCGGTGGGATTGATCGGATTCCAGAGATAGCCGGGACCCAACTACTCTGGCTCCGAGTATTTGCCGGGTGTTTCGATTTTCAGCCGCATGCATCGCCCTGCAAAACCCCTTGACCTGTAACCCTCGAAAAACAGATAGATCTTTACAGGACTCAAGACTCAAGACCCAAGACTCAAGACTCAAGACCCTCCTTAGAGCCGTCGAACTTGGAGGACAGATACTCAATGGCCCAATGGAGGTTCCAGGGGGCGATCTGATTGCGCAATGCCTCGATCCTCAAGGCGCTGCATTTGCGATCCATTCGAAGAAGTGAGGACGAACTCGTCTTTCCGACCCGGGTTCTGTCTGATCTATTACCTCTTAGTGTTTTGCCGGCGTGGTGGTGAATCTCGCCCCACGACCAGTCTCCAGGATATCAGAGGGGCCGGCTGTGACCCTGTTCTCGATACTGATCGAGTAAAGCAGTGAGTTCTTCAACTAGTTCCGGTTTCTCGGAATAAAGATTCTCGGTTTCGCCTGGATCGTCATCCAGGTTGTATAACTGCCCAACAGGTTCGCCGGAACCGGGCTCAAGCCTTTTCGGTTCGGTAAATCCACCAGACCCGCGTCCCAGGATCAGTTTCCACGGTCCCCGGCGAATGGCGAACATTCCGTCGAAGGAATGATGTACGACTGAATCTCGGACCGGATGCTTCGAAGGCTGTCCGAGGAGGGCGTGGAGGAAGCTGTAGCTGTCCTCCGCCTCATTTGCAGTCAGCGAAGTACCAAGAATCTCGTTAACCGTAGCAAAAATGTCGGTAAGACAGACCAATTGACTGCTCTTGGAGCCTGGACTGACTTGCGAAGGCCAGCGCACAATGAATGGAACCCGGTGACCTCCCTCCCATATATCAGCCTTCTGTCCCCGGAAGAAACCGTTTGCTCGGTGACCGAACCTCTCGATGTCGTCGGTCGGCCAGTGAGATCCGTTGTCGCTGGTGAAAAGAACCAACGTGTTGTCACGGTCAGGCAACTGCTCAACAGCTTCCAGCAGTCGGCCTACGCTCCAGTCAACCTGGGCACAGAAATCCCCGTAGTACCCAGCCTCACTCCTGTCTCGAAACTCGTCAATTGGAAGCCACGGTGTATGAGGGGCTGTCAGCGCCCAATAAAGGAAGAACGGCTCGGCCGAATCTTGCTCTGACCGCTGCTGAATGAATTCGACTGCCTTGTCCGTCAATTCTGGTAGCACGTCAATGTGCCTGAAATCCGGCGCTACCGACCCTTCCCTCCAAAAACCTCCACCGGATTTCCGTCTGTGGGCACTGGCAGCGATTTGTTCGGTCGGGAGTTGCACGGCGTTCTCGTTCTCGACATAAAGATAGGGCTCCATATCCAGTGAAGCAGGTATGCCAAAAAAATAATCAAATCCAACACTGTTTGGCCCGGGTACCAATGGCTCCGAGTAATCCACTGGATCGTCAAGACCCAGTCCCAGATGCCATTTCCCGATTGCAGCGGTAACGTATCCCAACTCCTTTAATCGGGAGGCCAGGGTCGCCCTCTCGGACTCAATCAGAGCCGGAGAATCGCCCACCAGGACACCCTTTTTGAGTCGAGTCCGCCAAGCATATCTCCCGGTAAGCAGGCCATACCGTGTCGGAGTGCAAACCGCCGAAGGCGAGTGCGCATCGGTAAATACCGCCCCTTCCTCGGCTAGACGGCTCAAATTGGGAGTCGGTATCTTTGATTCCTCGTTGTAGTAGGAAATATCGCCATAGCCCATATCATCGGCCAGGATGACGATAATGTTCGGCAACTTCTGGGGTTCGCTCTCCTCTTGACAGCCGGCAATAGCCAATACAGCCATCAGCAGGAGAGACAATGGCATCCTTCTCGCCCAATTGGTCAATCTACAAACCATCATTAAAAGCCCTCAGTGTGTCTAAAGCTCGTGTTCTCCAGTATCTTATTATTGCCAGTTGCGCCGAATCGGCAAGTCTTGACTGCTGATTGACCTGCAGGGGTCTGTTTAAGGTAGACCCTTGAGTCTTGGTGATTCTTGGTGGTGGTTCCCACGGATAGCAGCCTCACGGAGAGGGCTGATCAGTTTCCAGAGATGCGCAGGAGCTAAAGCACCTGCCTCCGCATGATCCGCAAACCAACCGGTTCAGCACGCATGCGGAGGCCCGTCCCTTCCTTGTGACGGCGTAGCTCGGAGAGCGAAGCCGCAAGGTCGGGCGCATTACGCTAACCGCTGACCGGTCCCATGACTGATCGGGATTTCAAGGACTCTTTTTCCCCTTGACAATCAACACACCATCTTACTGGTGAACCCATGAATTGATCCAGATAGTTCCCAGCCCCCAGTTCCCAGTTCCCAAGCCCCAAGACCCAGGACCCAAGACTCAGAACGCATTCACAACGTCTGGGTCAGGAAGTCTGCAACTTCTTCAAGGTGGTCAAGCACTAGCCTCCATCCATGGGGGCCATCCTGGTAAACCCTGAACTCATGAGGAATCCCTCGCTCGTCCAGAATTCCGTTGAATTTCCTAACGCCGGCTTCCATGGGGAATGCGTCGTTATAGCGATCAGCCGTCCCGTAAGCGAAGAAGATCTTCAGATCCGGACAGTCCGCTGTGCGAGCCAGTTCCTCCAGGCTGTTATCCTTCCAGTGTGCGGGATCAAAGGGCATCCCGTAGACAGGCTTCAGCGCCGAAGTGAAGTACTTGGCAAATCTGGAATCGGAACCCATGATGTACTTGGACGGATCCTCGCCGGTGAAGACAATCGGCGAAATCCCGGCAACTGCAGCGTACCGGTCCGGGTACTTGAGAGCGATCTTCAGAGAACCGTAAGCCCCCATTGACACGCCCCCTATTGACCTGGCAGACCGAGTCTTGGCCACCCGGTAATTCTTTTCAACCTCATTCACAAGGTCCTTGACCACAAACGCTTCATAGTTCATGGACCCGTCCAGATAATCAGTATAGAAACTATTTTCTCCATCCGGCTGAACCATGACGAACTCAGGCAGTTTCTTGGCGACTATGAGGCTTTCGATTTTCTGAGGAAGTCCCCCGTAGCGCTCCACGGTCCAACTAGTGTGGTCGTTCCACATCCCATGGAGAAAATAGACGACAGGAAAGCGAGCCGCCTGGTCCCGGCTATAGGAAGGAGGAAAGAAAATGCTGTAGTGAGCATCTTTCCCAAGGCCTGGTGAAGCAAAGCTCTTAAACTCTACACGCGCTCCACCGGTCAAATAGATTGTCTGAGGATTCTCAATACGTCTCGGCGGCCCTCCCCGCTGAACCGCCAACGACCAGACAAGTAGATTACCAGTTATGGCAATAAGGAGAAGCTTCTTCATTGCGGTGATTATACCCCTCTCGGTAACTCAGGTGGAATTCAATCAAATAAACCGGGTTCAAAACGACCAGTGTTCTGTCTGTGAAGCTGGAAAACAGTCCCGGCGAGATTCCCTTTCATCCTACTCAACCTGCTCCATTATTTTCCGGATGTAGGCAGACATTGGGAATCCCCTGTTTCCAATTTGGATCCATGAAAAGTGCTTATTGGGAGGTTTTCCGAGCAATCGGGCTTCGAACGGCTGAAATCTCAGTTTACGAAAGGTGATAGTGTGCCGGACTGGCTCCATTTCATGGATTGCCGCCAATTCCAGCCCATACGTTTCTCGAAATCGGCCAAGAGAGGCATCGTCAATTCTTGTTCCCTCGACTCTTGGGAACTCCCAAAACCCCTTGAGAAAAGGACCCTCGTCGTTTTTCAACATCAGGTACTTACGGCCCTTTCGTACCAACGCCGATACGAAACTCAGCTCGACAACACGGCTGCGCTTGACTTTCACAGGCAGACTGCTCTGAGTCTGGTCTCTGAAGGCGCCACAACTTTGTGAGAGAGGGCAGTTTGGACAGTCCGGGCTTCCTGGCACACAAACCAAGGCCCCCAACTCCATCAATCCCTGATTGAACTCCGAAACCCTCGAAGCCACGAGAGAATTCCTGACCACCTTCTCGAGCATGGTCCAAAGAGCTTCTACGACGGGTCCTTTCATCGGCTTTTCGATCTTCAAATATCGTGCCAGGATTCGGCTCACATTTCCGTCAAGCACCGGATAGGGCAAGCCATGTGCGATTGAAAGGACTGCCCCAGCCGAATAACGTCCTACACCTGGCAACTCAAGGGCCTGCTCATACTCAACAGGGAACTTACCTTGATGTTCTCGAACGACCTTCTGAACAGCTCGATGCAAGTTGCGAGCTCGACTGTAGTACCCAAGACCGGCCCAAACATCCAGGACCTCTTCCACCTCGGCTCGAGCCAGTGCTTCAAGGTTTGGGTAGACGCTCAGGAAACGTTCGTAGTACGGAATCACAGTCTTCACTTGAGTCTGCTGGAGCATGACCTCCGAAACCCAGATACGGTAGGGATCGCTCGATTGGCGCCAAGGGAGATTTCGTTTATGCCTGGAAAACCAATCCAGAATGGCCTGGGCAAATTCCTCGATCGGCACAGGGAGTCGATAAGTTATCTTCGCGGTTGTCAAGTCCGGCTATTCTACCTCACGAGCAGTTTGGCTATCGTTGCCAACTGCATATTCGAGGTTCCTTCATAAATCTTACCGATCTTGGCATCCCGATAGTACTTTTCAACCGGATAGTCTTTCGTATACCCGTAGCCCCCGAAAATCTCAATGGCGCTAGAAGTTATCTTCTCAGCCACCACAGAGGTGAAGTATTTAGTCATCGCGGCCGCCTGGACAAAATCTTGACCCGCATCCTTCTTGCGAGCGACGTTGTACACCATCAACCGGGCAGCCTCCAAGTCAGTGGCCATCTCCGCAAGAGGAAACTGCACTCCCTGGAAGCCGGCAATCGGTTTTCCAAAGGCATTTCGTTCCTGAGCATATTTGACGGACGCCTCCAGCGCACCTCGAGAAAGTCCCACCATCTGGGCTCCAATCCCGATGCGCCCTTCGTTCAGCGTTTCGATCGCGATCTGGTAACCTTTTCCAACTTCGCCGAGGACATTCTGCTGCGGAACTTCACAGTTCTCGAGAATCAGCTCGGTCGTCGAAGAAGCTCTAATACCAAGTTTGTCCTCCTTGCCGCCCAGCTTGAACCCGGGAAAGGACTTCTCGACTAGAAAAGCGGTTATGCCTTTGTAGCCCAGTTCAGGGTCAATAGTGGCAAAGACAATGAACAGATCCGCCTCTTTCCCATTCGTGATCCAGAGTTTCTGGCCGTTCAGAACCCAACCTTCTCCGACTTGCTCGGCACGTGTCTGGAGGGCGAAGGCATCACTGCCGGACGTGGCTTCTGAAAGCGCGTAAGCTCCCACCCACTCGGAAGCAAGGGTCGGGAGGTATCGCTCCCTAACGTCTTCGTCACCCCACCGCATCACACAATTGTTGACCAGCGTGTTCTGGACGTCGCAGATCACCCCTGCAGATGCATCGACACGACTTAGCTCTTCCACAGCCAGAATCGACATGAAGAATGTCGCACCTGCTCCTCCGTACTTCTCAGGGATCTCGATTCCCATCAGCCCAAGTTCGAAGAACTCGTCAATCAATTCACGGCGAAACTCACCCCGTTGATCCATCTCTGAAACGTGGGGGCCTATCCTCTCAGCAGCGAATTCGGCGACGCTTTCCCGAAAAAGGTTTTCTTCCTCGGTAAAATCAGTAAGGGGACTCATTGTACCCGGCATGGCTTCGACTCCTCTTTGAAGTTTCCTCAAGAACTATCATAAACTCAGGTCAACAAATTACAACCTTGAAAGGAATCCCCAGCATGGTACGAGTATTGAAAACCAGGAGAGACTTACCTCAAATTGTGGATCGGATCAGTGAGACCTATCAGGACACTCAGTGTAGGCTCCACCATTTGGGTGAGACCCCACTCCCCAACGAATCAACTGTTATTGACATCCTGAACAGGCTGAAAGCTGTCATTTTCCCGGGCTTCTTCGGAAAAGAGTATGTAAGTTTAGGAAGCATCACCTATTACATCGGCGAGCTCACTTACGAAATTCACGAACTCTTGACGGATGAGATATTCAAAGCGTGGCAGACCTGCAGCGATAATGACGGGAACAAACCGTGCCTGGAGCAAGCCGAGAAGAAATCGTTGGCCTTTTTGAAGACCCTCCCGGATCTCCGAAGAAAGCTGGCTCTCGACGCCCAAGCGGCATACGACGGGGACCCCGCCGCCAAGAACCTCGACGAAATCATCTTCAGCTATCCCGGGATGATGGCCATCACAATTCATAGAATTGCCCATGAATTGCATTTACTGGGAGTTGCCCTCATCCCGCGAATCATGGGTGAGTTTGCCCATCGAGAGACGGGGATCGACATTCATCCGGGAGCCCATATTGGCAACCGTTTTTTCATTGACCACGGCACAGGAGTAGTTATCGGCGAGACTGCGGATATCGGGAGCAATGTGACACTCTACCAGGGCGTAACGCTGGGAGCCCTAAGCTTCAAAGATGGCACCGACTCCATGCGGGGCAAGAAGCGCCACCCGACCATAGAAGATAGCGTCGTCATTTATGCCGGTGCGACTATCCTGGGTGGAAACACAGTCATCGGAAAAGGTTCGATCATCGGCGGGAACGTGTGGGTTATTAACAGTGTTCCTCCTAACAGCAAAGTAATGCTCGAACTCCCGAAGCTGAAGATTCGCGTTAACGAGTGAACCCACGACTGTGATTTCGGTGTCGACTCCAGGCTATGAAAAGGTTCATATTTCACGTCGACATGGACGCCTTTTACGCCTCGATCGAACAGCGGGAGAACCTCCGCTATCGAGGCAGGCCCGTCATAGTCGGAGCAGATCCGAAGCGGGGGCAGGGGCGCGGTGTGGTCGCTGCCTGTTCATATGAGGCGAGGCGCTTTGGCATTCGTTCCGCTTTGCCGATTAGTCAAGCCTATCGTCTCTGTCCCCATGGAGTTTACGTCCTTCCCGACATGGACCGGTACAGCCAGGTCAGTCGCCAGATTCGGGGAATCTTTCACACCGTCACAACCCAGGTTGAACCACTGAGCATCGATGAAGCGTTCCTCGATGTTTCGGGACAGGTCGGTGACAGTAAGGGCGCGCTCGAACTGGCTGGACAGCTCAAAGGACGGATCTTGCAGGAGCAGCGCCTCACTGCTTCTATCGGGATCGCTTCGAGCAAGTTCGTCGCGAAAATTGCTTCAGACCTGGAAAAACCGGACGGTCTGGTAATGGTGGAGCCTGAAAATGTGCAGGCATTTCTGGATCCTTTGCCGATATCTCGAATCTGGGGCGTCGGACCCAAGACTGAAGAGAGACTCAAGGGAATTGGGGTCAAGACGATCGAGCAGTTGCGAAACCTCGAAGCTGATTTGCTGCAGAAACGATTCGGGAAAATGGGGGGACATCTTTGGCAACTTGCCAACGGAATAGACAATCGTTCGGTCGTCACCGAGCGTAAAGCGACGTCGCTCAGCCAGGAGCGCACCTTCTTTGAAGACACTAATGACGAAGAGCAGTTGACCCAGGTCATTCAAAAGCTGAGCACCCGGATTGCCGAACGACTTGCCAAACATGGCCAGGGTGGAAGAACTGTAACTCTGAAGCTTCGCTATTCCGACTTCACCACCCTCACCCGCCAGATCAGCTTCCGACATCTGGTTTGCGGTTCCCAGGAGATTCAGGAAGTGGCAGTGAGGCTGTTGGACCGGCACTGGGACAGGCGCCGTAAGGTCCGGCTAATCGGAATATCGGTCTCCCCCCTCGAATCCCTGACTACTGACAGGCAACTGCGGCTCTTCTGACACAATCGGCTGATGAATCGTTTCGGTGAGGCTTTCTGCTGTGGGATTAACCACAAGGGAATTACGATTGTCGAGTTCCGCGTTCGTCGTTCGCACTTCGGCAGGCCACGAGCCCAACCTCACTCTTCACCGGAGAGAAGCAGTAGTCCGGGAGACTCGAGGACCCCCATCAGGCAGTGGATGAACTCCGCCGCGACCGATCCATCAACAACTCTATGGTCCGCTGACAGCGACAAATTCATCATGTCACGAATGACAACTGCACCTTCACGCACAACTGGCCGCTTCTCAATCCTGTGGACGCCGAGTATCGCTACCTCCGGGTAGTTGATTACCGGTGTGGCAACCAATCCCCCCATCCGGCCAAGGCTGGTCACAGTAAACGTGCTCCCCTTGAGATCTTCCAGCTTCGATCTTCCTTTCCTGGCCTCGGTAACCAGTCTTTCAATATCGGAGCTAAGCTCCAGCAAGCTCTTTTTGTCAACATCTCGCACTACAGGGACTAGCAAACCCTGATCTGTGGCCGTCGCGATCCCAAGGTGGTAAACCTTCTTGAGAAGTATCTCTTCCTTTTCTTCGTCCAGTGTGGAGTTCACCAGCGGGAACTTCTTCAACCCGGTAACAACTGCCTTCAGAACGAACGGCAGATAAGTAAGGTGATCGTATCCTCTGGCCCGAAGGGAATCCCTCAATTCAACCAAATTCGTAACTTCGACTTCTTCGACATAGGTGTAGTGAACTGCAGAGCGTTTGGACAGCGAAAGGTGGTCACCAATCTTACGCCTCAACCCGCGATACGGGATCCGTTCTATCGACGCTTCGGGTTCAGCCTGGCCCACAGCTGCGGCAATCGCATCAGTCTTCTCGAACTGGTCAAGGTCATCCTCCGTGATTCTGCCGCCCGGACCGCTGCCTGTTACCTTGGAGAGATCTATCCCCCGTTTCCGGGCCACATTCCGTACCGCCGGTGTTGCAAGAACTCCACCGCCTGCAGCAGCCTTCTTTGCCGGAGCACCAGCCTTCCCAGAGTCACCGGCAGGGCCGACCGCCCCCTGCGTATGCTTCTGTTCAGGAATGTCGCTTGAACCCTGTTCCCCAAGATCAATCACCACCAAGGTCTCCCCGACGGCGATGACGTCTCCCTCGCCTCCGACTGTTTTCGTGACCGTGCCATTGACCGGAGAGGGAATTTCGACAGTTGCCTTGTCGGTCATTACCTCGACCATCGGTTGGTCTTCGTCCACCGTATCGCCGGTTGTAACCAGCCAGCGTACAATCTCTCCTTCAACCACCCCTTCGCCAATGTCGGGAAGCTTAAACTCATAGGCCATGGAACTGTAAACCTTTCTGAAGTTGAGACTCAGAAATTCATACTATCCCGCAATGCTTTGCGGATTCGCCTCTCGTTGGGAAGATACTCCGACTCGAATGTATAGGGGAACGGAGTGTCAAATCCCGTCACTCTGAGCACCGGGGAATGGAGACTCAGTAGAGCCTTCTCGCTGATTGTTGCCGCCAACTCTGCCCCGAAACCGCAGGTTCTAGGCGCCTCGTGCACAATCACGGCACGCCCGGTTTTCTCGACCGACTCGAGAACAGCTGTGATGTCGTAAGGCATCAGCGTACGAAGGTCAAGCACCTCTGAATCGATCCCGTCTACCGCGGCTGCCTTTTCCGCTGCATCCAATGCCGTGGGGACCATTGCGCCATAAGCGAGTATTGTGATGTCCCCGCCTTCACGAACCAGTGCTGCCTTTCCCAGCTCCACTGAGTAATCACCCTCGGCCACTTCCCCCCGCGCAGCGCGGTACAACCGCTTCGGCTCCATGAAAACAACGGGATCCTCATCCCTGATCGAAGAAATGAGCAGACCCTTGGCGTCTGACGGATTAGACGGGACAACGACCTTTAATCCAGGGGTATGAATCAGATAGGCCTCGGGGCTCTGAGAATGGTAATGTCCCCCACGGATTCCTCCACCATACGGAGTTCGAATCACAAATGGACAACTGAGCTGGCCCCCCGATCGGTACCGCATCTTGGAGGCCTCATTCACGATCTGGTCAATGGCAGGGTAGATAAAATCGGCGAACTGGATTTCAGGAACCGGCCGGAGTCCATTCTGAGACATCCCTATTGCCATCCCCACAATCCCCGCCTCTGCGAGGGGAGTGTCGAAGACTCTTTCCGAACCGAACTCTTCCTGGAGTCCCTGGGTTGCCCGGAAAACCCCGCCGAACTTCCCCACATCCTCGCCAAAGACAACAACTCTTTCATCCCGGCGCATCTCGGTCCTGAGAGCGTCATTAACAGCCTGAATTATGTTCATCACCGGCATGGCCGTGCCTCACTCAACCTCGGAATTCAGAGTCTCGTTAAGCTCATCGAGTTGTTCGCGCAAATGCCAGGGCATCTCCGCAAAGACGTCTTGGAAAACAGTCTCGATGTCGGGAGGACCCAGTTTCTCCGCCCTTCGGACAGCAGTCTGGATCTCCTCATTAAGCTCCTCTTCGAGTTTCTTGTCCTGAGCAGCGCTCCAATAACCCTGGTCAACCAAGAAAATTCTAAATCTTTCGATCGGGTCCCTCTTCTTCCAAACCGCTACCTCATCATCACTGCGATACGCCCGCGGGTCATCAGAACTGGTATGTGCCCCCTGGCGATAAGTGATCGCTTCAATGAGTGTCGCCCCCTCACCTCTTCGCGCCCTTTCGGCTGCCTCGACCGTTACCTGATAAACCGCTAAGACGTCGTTCCCATCAACCTGGACTCCCTCGATGCCGTATGCCTTGGCTTTGATCGCATATGTCTCCGAAGCAGTTTGAACTTCCGACGGAACAGAGATGGCCCACTGGTTGTTTCGACAGAAAAAGACCACCGGCGCTTTGAAAACGCCCGCAATATTGCACGCTACGTGGAAATCACCCTCGGAGGTTGCTCCTTCGCCAAAGTAGACCAAGGCAACTTCCTTCCTTCCAGTGAACTTCGCAGCAAGGCCAAATCCGTTTGCATGCGGAATCTGAGAACCGACCGGGCTGGACACACTGGCTAACCGTAACTCGCGGGATGCCCAGTGACAGGGCATTTGCCTCCCTTTGATCTCATCTTCTAAGTTACCGTAGAGCTGGTTAGTGAAATCCTTAAGGGAATAGCCTCGCAGAAACGCGGCGCCCGCCTCGCGGTAGCAAGGGATCAACCAGTCGTCATCCTGCATCGCGAAAGCACTTCCAATAATTGCCCCTTCTTCGCCAGCCGCTCCTACGTAGAAACTGATCCGGCCCTGGCGCTGCAGCTTCAGCATCCGTTCGTCAACTCGCCGATTCAGCAACATAGCTCGGTACAGACGAATCAAGTCGTCACGATCTATTTCAGGCACCACTGCGCCAGAGCGCACTTTACCTTTCTCGTCGATTATCCCCGCGATTGCTTCTGACATGCCCGAGGGATTATATCCTCGCATTCCAAATTGACTCAACTTTGGGGAGCGAAAGACCCGGGTCTCGAGGTCTCGGAGTCTTGGGTCTTGGGTCTTGGGTCTTGGGTCTTGGGTCTTGGGTCTTGGGTCTTGGGTCTTGGGTCTTGTAAGGATTGTCCTGCCTCTCATGTCCCTGCTGTCAAGTCCGAAACCAAAAAATAATCCCCAATCCGATGCCTCCGGACTTCCCCTTGCGTTCTCTGCATCTTGGCGTGAAATGAATTGCCTTCACGCAAAGCCCGCCAAGGACGCTAAGGGAAAAACCCTGTTTGAGACGGGTCTGCGATCCGGTCACCGATCACCGATTACCGATTACGAGCACGAGCACGAGCACGAGCACGAACGAAGATACCAAGACGCCCAAGACTCAAGACCTGAGTTACAATTGAGCCCCGTGGAAACCAAGACCAG
>JAUVSF010000151.1 GCA_030597245.1 Acidobacteriota bacterium | reverse complement strand
GGGAGCTAAAGCACCCGCCTCCGCATGATCCGCAAACCAAACGGCTCAGCACGCATGCGGAGGCCCGTCCTTCGGGTCGGGCGCATTACGCCGACCAGCCCCATGACTGCTAGCGATTTCAAGGAGTCTTTTTCTCCTTGACAATCAACACGCCATCTTTGTGGTCCGCATTGTCCAGGTTGCGGTTTGAGCACAGGACCCGACAGGGTGGGAGTGCGGAGAATCAATTCCTGCGCCCTTCCCCGCTCCAATAAGTGATCGTGCTTGGCAGGAAGCTACAATACCCGCTGGACTCCCTCAGAAATATCGGCGATGATTCCCCAACCATAAGGAGTTGGCCATGGAGGAAAAAAAGAACCAGATTGGAGCATGCAACTCCAATGAGGAGCAGTCACCGGAAAAGTCTTCCGACGATTCTAAAACCTCAACAGGAATCGACCGGCGGGATTTTGTGAAAACTATCGGCCTTGGAGGTATCGTGGCAACAGCCGGAGAGGTTGGCTCTGCACTTCCTCTGAAGAAAGCGCACCCTTCAAGAGCTGAGGTCGAGGGCCAGACCGACGATTCCTGGCCAAGTCTGAAGCGCTATGATCAGGGTCACCTGCACCGAATTGCGCTGCCCACAGGTGGAATAGGCACCGGTACGATCTCCCTCGGAGGAAGAGGTGACCTGCGGGACTGGGAGATCATGAACCGCCCTGCGAAGGGTTTTGTACCGAAAAGGGGAGAAGCGGGTCCTTGCTTTGTCCTGTTTCTCGAGGAATCGGATCGGAAGACTTCCAGGCTGTTAGAGGGGCCGGTGGAATTCTCGGAATTTGAGGGCAGTCATGGTGGTGAAACTCCAAATGAGAATCTACCTCGCTTCCGTTCGTGCTCCTTTGACACAGCTTATCCCTTTGGCAGAGTGACCCTTTCCGACCCCGATATTCCTGTGGAGATCCAGATCAAGGCTTTTAATCCTCTGATTCCCGGAGATGCTGACAAAAGCGGAATTCCGGTAGCGATACTAACCTATAGCCTGTTCAATCGCTCAGACGCCAGGGTCAGAGCTTCGATCTGTGGGAACCTGCCAAACTTTGTCGGGATTGACGGATGGGAGTTCAGGCGGGACTGGAAAGGTGACCCCGTTCCAGTGGGTGCAAAAGACAACCGAAATGAGTTTCGATCTGAAAAGGGCATAAAGGGTATCTTCCTTTCTTCTAAAGGGGTCGACCCGGGAGCCGCGAACTGGGGAACACTTAGCCTCTGTACAACGTCTAGCCTTCCGCACACCTACCGAACTGCCTGGGCCAAAGACAGGTGGGGCACAGCGTGGCTCGACTTTTGGGATGACTTCAACAGTGATGGCCGCCTGGAACCCAGAACCGATAGCGGAAACGAAACACCGATGGCCTCCCTGGCAGTGGAATCAGAGATACCAGCAGGGGCAAAGGTCGAAGTGACCTTCTTGATTACATGGCACTTTCCCAATCGGTACACCTGGACTCCCGAGAGAAGTGCGCCTGTCGAAAACGGTCTCATAGGGAATTATTACACCACCCAATATTCGGATGCGTGGGACGTCGCGGTGCAGATAGCCCCTCGAATCGGTGAATTACAGGAAGAAACAGCCCGGTTTGTCAATACATTCTGTTCCAGCTCGCTGCCGGAGGTGGTCAAGGAATCCGCACTTTTCAATCTCAGCACTCTCCGATCACAGACCTGCTTCAGAACTGCCGACGGTCGATTCTTCGGATGGGAGGGAACGGCGGACAACAAAGGATGTTGCCATGGTTCCTGCACCCATGTCTGGAACTACGAACTGGCTACCCATTTCCTGTTCGGAGAACTTGCCCTGTCGATGAGAGAGACAGAGTTTGGTTTCGCGACCAACGATGAAGGGCTTATGAGTTTCCGGGTCAACTTACCGCTGGAACGAGCTCAGGAATTCGGGAAGGCTGCCGCAGATGGTCAGATGGGCAGCATCATGAAGATGTACCGCGACTGGAAGTTATCCGGGGACAAGGCGATGCTCGAAAGGCTGTGGCCTAAAGTCAAGAAAGCCCTCGAGTTCTGCTGGATCAAAGGCGGTTGGGACGCGGACCGGGACGGTGTCATGGAGGGGTGCCAACACAATACTATGGACGTCGAGTATTACGGCCCGAACCCGCAGATGGGCATCTGGTACCTCGGAGCTTTGCGAGCTGCGGAGGAAATGGCACGCTATCTGGGAGAGCAGGGTTTTGCAGATGATTGCCGTGCCTTGTTCGAGAATGGGAGCCGCTGGGTAGATGAAAACCTTTTCAACGGTGAATATTACGAACAACAGATCCGCCCCATACTGGACCAAGCGTCGATTTCCCCAAGCCTCCTGATCGGCATGGGAGCTCCTGACCCGGAGAACCCCGATTACCAACTTGGATCTGGCTGCCTCGTAGATCAACTGGTGGGCCAGTTCCTGTCCCATGCCTGTGGTCTTGGCTACCTGGTTAAGCCGGAGAACGTCAGGACAACCCTGAAGAGCATTAAGCGCTACAACCGGCGAGCTTCTCTCCACGATCATTTCAACTGCATGCGCACCTTTGCACTGGATGGAGAGGCTGGGCTCTTAATGGCAAGTTACCCCCACGGCCGTCCGGCGAACCCGTTCCCATATTTCACCGAGATCATGACAGGTTTCGAATATACGGCGGCGGTGGGAATGCTCTACGAAGGCCTCTCAGAGGATGGAATCGAATGTATTCGAGACGTCCGAGCCCGCTACGATGGCCGGCGGCGGAGTCCCTTTGACGAGGCGGAATGCGGTCACCATTATGCGAGAGCGATGGCAAGTTGGGGCGCCGTCCTCGCCTTGAGCGGCTTCGATTATTCGGCAGTTGAAGAGGAAATGGTGTTTGCTTCAAAGCCTGGTAACTTCTTCTGGTCAAACGGATACGCCTGCGGAAACTGTGTGCTTTCAACTCAGGGAGATGTTGCCGGCATTGAACTGTCGGTCCTGCAGGGGGATCTCACTCTTTCGCGGTTCAAGTTAAGAGACTTCGGCGAGGAATCGTTTGTGCCGGCCAAGACAATCGGAAAGGGTCAGAAGCTCTCGTTCGAAGTTGCCCGTGTCTAGAGTTGCGTTCCCATGATGTCGCTTCACCTTTGCTTCCTTGCGGCTTTGCGTGAAATAGATCCGTCTCACGCCAAGAACGCAAAGACGCACCGCAGCGCGAAGTTTCGTGGCATGCATTAGAATTGTCAAGAGTCTCATGAGTAACGCCTACCCGAAACTGCGCCAACTTGAAGCCCTGCCCCATGCGGAGGGTGAGAAACCTGTGGTCCTGCTCAGGGATCCCAGTCAGATTGGTGAAGAGACACTGGTTGTAAGCCCCCAGCTTTACCAGTTGCTGATGCTCTTTGACGGCACCAATTCGGTGCTGGATATTCAAACCATCTTAACGCGGCAAGCAGGTCAGATTGTGTTTCGCGAACAGGTCGAAAGCCTGGTCAATCACCTCGACAAGGCCTATTTCCTCGACAACGAGAACTTCCGGAAACGGCGGGCTGAAGTCGAGCGGAAGTTTAAGAGCCAAAGCGTACGTCCGGCCCACCTTGCAGGAGAGGGTTACCCTGCTGACGAGAGTGAGTTGCGAGACCTACTGGGATCTTTCTATCAGAGTGTTGAAGGAGCTGGGTTGCCTGACGCTCAACAGGAGAAGAGAATTCGCGCATTGGTTGCCCCTCATATTGATTTACGTCTTGGAGGACCTACCTACACACACGCCTACCGAAGGCTTGCTGAATCCGAACCGTCGGATCTTTTCGTCATTCTTGGAACCGGACATATGGGGGTACAGAACTGTTTTTCAGTCTGTGTCAAAGACTTTGAAACCCCCCTCGGCACAGCAGAAGCCGACGTTGAGTTCGCGGAATGCTTTGAGCGCACGGTGGGACCAGAGACGTTCGGCGAAGAACTTAGCCACAGAAACGAACATACCATTGAGTTTCAGCTGCTTTTCCTCCAGCACGTTTTGGCTTCACACAAATTTAAGATATTTCCGGTTCTCGCAAGCTTTTCCTATGCTGATCTGATACTTCCGAACCGAAAGAAGGGGGCGTGCGCTGAACAAGTTTTCAAATTCGTGCAAGCTTTGAAAGCCGCGGAAGCTTCGACGGGTAGACGGGTGTGCGTTATAGCAAGTGTAGATCTGGCTCATGTTGGTCCGCTATATGGAGACAGATTCACACCTGATCCAAGCACCATTGAGAACGTGAAGGCCAAAGATCTGGAGATGCTTGCTTTTGTCACCGAAGGAGACTCCGAAGGATTCTCCAACTTCGTCGCTTCGGAGCTGGATCGAAGAAAGATCTGCGGATTCCCATGTCTATACACTCTCCTCCATTACCTACAGGATCAAGAAGGAGAGCTCCTTGCTCACAGTCACTGCCAGATGGATGCAACCGGATCGTTTGTCACCTATGCAAGCCTCGTCTTCCACTGAGGTGGAAGGTGGGCCGCACCGGTCACGGGTCTGTGGCTCAAACCGGAACATCAGAAGCTCGAAGCCCGAAGCTCGAAATTCGAAACAAGCACGAAATCAGAAGGTCTAAGGTCTAAACGACTTAAAGTGGCTGTTTCTAAATAGCTTATCATCGAAAGCCTGTTTCAGCATTAGATATTCGAGCTTGAGATTTGTTTCGAATTTCGAGCTTCGGGCTTCGGATTTGGGTGGGATGTCCTTTTCGGCAACACGCCGGTCACGGAAGCGGTCACCGGTCATTCTGTATGACACCGAGGTAAGCCAGTTTCTGGTTGAAACGTGCCCTGCCTGCTTCATCAGGAGAATACTTCCGGGCTTTCTTCAGATGCTCGATGGCCTTCTTGACATCCCCAAGCTGTGAATACGCCTTGGCCATTGAGTGATGGAAGAGCGGTTCGTCCGACTTGCGGCGGAGCGCAGCTTTGTAGTGATGCAGGGACTCATCAAAGAGACCCAGATCGAAGGCTTCTTCGCCAAGGCTGTAATGGTAGTAGGGATTCTTGTTTCGGAAGTCCTTAATCCTCTCCTGGAGGCGAGGCACCTCTTCACGACGCCCTTCCTTCTCCAGGAGGCGCACGAGATTGGTGAGAGCTACCATATCGTGTTTGTTCAGCTTTATGGCCCTTCGGTAGGATTCTTCCGCTTCTTCGAGGTTGCCTTGATGGGTCTGCACGACTCCAAGATTGGCCCATATGAAGGAAGCCTCCGGGTCATACCTTAAAGCCTTCTCGAAGTAGCTTCTTGCCAAAACAAGGTTTTCTTCGGCTAGCGATTCAGCTCCCTTGTTGTTGTAATAGTGGGCGAATCCGCGCTCATCGGTAATGATTCGACCGGCAACCTCAATCCGATTGATTTGGGGAATAAGGTCGATTACGTAACCCCTACTTCCAGCACCGACCAAGGAATTCAAGTGCCGGTTGAAAACAACGATGCTTCCTCTCTGGCTCCAGTTAGGTGCGATGTCCACTTCCCGATACCGGGCAGGCAGGTCAAAATGGCGCGCAACGGCGATGAAGAGATTCGTAAAAGAGAGGCAATCCCCTGAACGCCTCGCATAGGTTTCGGCAGCGCTTCGGGTTTCGTTACGGTAGGTGAAGGCCACTCCATCTTCATCGAAAAGAGCGGAGAGGATGAGTTGCACCCGCTGCCTTGGAGGAGCTCTGCGATCCACCTTCTCCTCAAAGAACGTCCTCATTTCCTCGGTCATAGCCAGAGGATCTTCGTCCAGCCCGATCCCCAACGGTCCACTGACCAGAATGGTAAGAAGAATTGCCTTAACCATGGCACTGTTACATGCGCTTCAGATAATGAAGATAGTAGACTCCCTCTACCTTAGACGAATCTGTTACAGGTAGGTTCCAATCAGATTTGAAACGAAGTCGAACTCTTTCACACCCCCCACTCGGGCCCAAAAGGGGTTACCCGCATTTCTCGCCAGCGGGTTAGCGCGCATCTCTGAAAGCGGATGGATCGCCTCGGTGAGGTTCCAAATCTGTGAGATTTACCACCAAGCCACCATGGGCACAAAGGAAATCAATGGCTTATTGTGAATAGCGCCGGGAGAGGTCCAGCTTCGCTCTTCGCGCTACGCCGGGACAAGGAGGATGACCTTCCAGGTCGTCGGGCACCCTTGGATCTGGGATTGGCGATCAAGAAATCACCTTCCCAACATCACCGAACTGCTCTTGGCCAGTCGCGAATCCCTCCCAGGTTAGTCACCTTATCGAAACCCGCACTCAACAGGATCTCACGAGCCCGGGCGGCACGATAACCCCGCTCGCAATATACAACGATTGGATGACTCAAGTCCCCCGCTACAAGGGTTTCGATTTCGTGCAACCGCTGTTTTAATTCAGTTATAGGAATATTCTTCGCTCCCTCAATCCTGCTCTGAAGAAACTCCTGACGCGTTCTAACGTCCAGCAGCAATGCTCCCTGCTCCTTGACCTGAGTGTACGCAAGCCGGGGTTCGGAACCCTCTACAGGGCTGCTACAGCCACCCAATGCACCCGCAACCAGCAGGAGGAGAAAGAACCACCTGATTACAGTTCGGAAATCAAGAACATTCCGATTCACTATCATGAGCCTCCACTTACCATTCTCACTTGAGGGCAACTCATCATACCTAATCCTGGTCAACTAAGAGACGCTCGAAGCTCCACCGTAAGTTCTAGGCGGATGTCATAACGGCATCCACAAAACATGGCACGGTCGTCTCTGTTTCCCCCGGTATGACGAAGTCCGATCTATCCGAGATTCGCGTCTCGGTCACATTGAATTCAATTAGGCTCCCACCCTGAGCCTTCACACGGACAGGCAATTCTGCGATCGGATAAACGCTCGCGGAGGTCCCAATGACCAACAACAGATCGCAGCGGCCAATGAGAGAATCAACCTCTTCCCAGCACCTGATCGGCTCGCCAAAAAGGACAACGTTAGGTTTCAGCACAAAGTCGCATCTGGGGCACTTCGGCAGTTCGCATGGGTCCGAGTACCTATCCGTTGCAGCCTCAAGGTGTGAGCACTGCAGACATTGAAGCGTTTCATGAGTCCCATGGACTTCCAAAACGCTCTTGCTCCCTGCAGCCTGATGGAGCCTATCGATGTTCTGAGTAATGATCCCCTGCAGGTCGCCCTGTTCCTCGAGGCGGGCGAGAGCCTTATGGGCATTCCCCGGTATGCACTCTTCGAGTGTCTCGCCGAGAGCCCTATAGAACTCCCAGGCTTTTACAGGGTTGGTCAGGAACGCATCGAGCGTCCCATATTTGTTTGGCTCAAAGTGAGTCCACAATCCTCCGGCACTGCGAAAATCTGGAATCCCGCAGGCAACCGATATTCCGGCTCCAGTCAAAGCCACGGCGAACTGGCTACTCGAGTACTGTTGTACGGCTTCTCGGAAGACTGGCGAACGGAAGCTAGACGACATCATTACAAATGGCGAAAGAATCCAAAAGAAGGACGGCCGAGAGGGAAGGATTAAACAGGAGGACAAACCTCTCGGCCATTTGGTGATCGGCTAGTCATTTTTCGCATGTTTTACCCCTATCTGTCAAGAGGCAATTTCAACTTTTCGGTATTCCGTGCAAAAAAGCCCGGAATGATACAAAAAGACCCTCGCTGATCTCCTCCCTTAGCCAGAGCGGTGGGGCGAGGCAAAATAGCCCCCTTTGAGCCGAATACCAGCTGAACAACCTCTTCTTCAGAACCAATTCTCAACCGATTGCCGGCATCTTGCCTCAAAAAGCTGGAGAATTCAGACTGGGGTTATGGTAGAACTTATGGGTGATTAACTGTCTACCAAGATACTCCAACTGAGGGTGAACCGATGGAAAACAAAAGTAAATCATCACGACGTGACTTTTTGAAACTGGCAACGACATCAACTCTTGTGGCCTCTGCCGCTCCGGCCATCCTGGGCTCGACCAGAGCTGCTCCGGCAGTTGGCAAGGTCTCGCCCAACGATAAGATCCGGCTCGCGACCATAGGGATGGGCATAATCGGCTTCGAGGACACTCAAACCGCGTTGAAAGTCCCTGGTGTCGAGCTGGTTGCGGTAGCAGATTGCTATGACGGGAGATTGGAACATACCAAAGAGGTTTTCGGCTCCCAAATTGATACGACGCACGAGTACAAGGAACTCCTGAATCGTTCCGATATCGACGCGGTCATTGTTTCGACGCCGGACCACTGGCATCAGCAGATGGCGATTGATGTCATGCAAGCCGGGAAAGCCGTCTACCTCGAAAAACCGATGGTTCAGAAAATCGAGCAGGGAGCCCGACTCATCGAAGTACAGAAAGCTACCCAGCAGGTGCTCGAAGTCGGAAGCCAGACGGTGAGTTCGGTTGTCGCCGAAAAGGCTAAACAACTTTACAAGTCAGGCGCGATCGGCGAACTGAACATGGGCAATATCCTGATCAGCCGGAACAGTGCACTTGGTGCCTGGCAATATTCAATTCCCCCAGATGCCTCAACAGACACCATTCGCTGGGACGATTTCGTTGGTCCAGCCCCGAAGATTCCGTTCGATGCCGATCGTTTCTTCCGCTGGAGAAAGTACTGGGACTACGGCACTGGCGTTGCCGGAGACATGTATGTGCACCGATTCTCTGCGCTTCACTACATTATCGGCTCCAATGGCCCTGTGAAAGCGATGGGGACTGGCGGCACCCGATTCTGGAAAGAGAAACGGGAAGTCCCTGACATGATCCTCGGACTCTACGAGTACCCGCAGACGAAGAACCACCCGGCCTTCACCTTGTTCCTGGGGGCTCACTTTGCTGATGGCGGACATGGACCGACGTTTCAGCTGATTGGAAACGAGGGCATGATGACCATTGGAGAGAGTGGAATTGTGCTGAGCCACACGACTCCTGAGAAGGCAGGTTTCGAAGAATTGGTTTACGGTTACAACTCGGTTAGAACCTTCTCGGAAGAACAGCAGAAAGCTTTCATCAACATCTACAAGAAGACCCACGTGGGACGCACGCAACCACAGTTGGCACAACTGAACGGCAGCAGTGAATACAGAGCGCCCGAAGGATATGACAGCCGGGTGGACCACTTCCGGTTCTTCTTCCAGGGCATATGGGACGGCAAGCCGATCGTGGAAGATGCCACTTTTGGCCTCCGAGCAGCTGCCCCGGCTCTTCTGGCCAATATGTGCTATCTGGATGATCGGATCTATGGTTGGGATCCTGACGCAATGAAGCTGAAAAGCTAGGCATTCGACTTGCAGGGCGTGTTGCCCCGGTGGCAACGCGCCCAGATTCGAAGCTCGAATAACTAAGGCAGCCGAGCCGCAGCATGCACCCGCGGCATTGCTCTTTCGAACCTCCGTCAATACGACATACCTCCGCCGAGTCAGCGGCCCAGGTTTCGATCCCAGCCAGGGTCTCAAAGGCAACATGTTGAATCCCATGTATCCGCATCCATGTCCAGCATAGCAAACGAGATAGATTTCTCGAGAGATTGTGATCCCGCTCACAATTCAGACGAGAATCGCAGGAAGAT
>JAUVSF010000659.1 GCA_030597245.1 Acidobacteriota bacterium | reverse complement strand
CCTGGACCGTGGGTTCGAATCCCACTGCCTCCGCCAGGACATTGTCGATTTTCGAATGACGAATGGGAGCAAGAGGCTTGCCTCCCCACAGTAAGACGAGCATCCTTGCTTGTCACTTTAGTCACACGAACCCAATCGACAATCGAAAATTGTCAATCGCCATTCCCTTGACTTGGTGGTAAATCTTACGGTCGAGCTTCGTATATCAGATTGAAAGGCGTTTCGGCCGCTCGTCTGAAATGGGTAAATCCTGCCTTCGTGGCGACTTCCCGTATGCGAGCTTCACCCGCTTGCGCACCCAGAGCCATTCCTCCCTCTTGACTGAGAGCAGACGGGGTGCAGATCGTAGTCGAAAAGGAATAGTAGACCCGTCCGAGAGGGTTGAGGTTTTCCTCCAGCGAATCGTGAGCGAAAGGCTCTACAATCATGCAGGTGCCGTCCGGCTTGAGGATTTCCAGGGCATGAGCAAGCGCGCCTACGGGATCTCCCATGTCATGGAGACAATCGAAGAATGCCACCAGGTCGTAATCTGCCCCTGGAGATTTGCGGGCAGTGACGGTTTCGAAATGAACATTATCGCATCCATTGCCTTCTGCGGCATGCCGTGCGTGAACAATACTCGGATGATGAAAATCATAGCCTGAGAATGTGGAATTGGGATATGTCTCTGCCATCACTATCGTGGATGCTCCTCGACCACACCCGATGTCGGCAACGCGCCCGCCGCTCTTCAGCTTCGCCTCCACGCCGTTGAGAGCAGGAATCCAGGACGAGGTCAGATGGGCGCGATAGCTGGGCTTGAAGAACTTCTCGGTGCCGCAGAAAAGGCAGCTGTTATGGTCTCCCCAGCTGATCCCTTCGCCTGTCTTAAAGGCTTCTGTGACCTTGTGTTCATCCGCAACCACTGCGGCCAGAGCATAGAATCCACCTGTCATGTTGACCGGACTGTCTTCGTCGGCAAACACAGCGATCTGTTCCGGGGTCATCGAAAAGCTGTTTCCACCAGCGTCGTATTCGACGTATCCGGACGCCGCCTGGGCCGATAACCATTCGCGAACATACCGTTCGCCTGTTCCCGTCCTCTTGGCTAACTCTTCGGAACTCAGAGGCCCCTCTGCGGCGAGGGTTTTATAGAGTCCCAGCTTATCTCCTGTGAGTACCAGTGCTGTACTGGCGGCTGCACCAAGGTCCTGGACCATCTTGCCCAGGAACTCATTCAGCTTGGCTTCATTCAGTTCCATATTATTCCTCCTTGGGTTTTGGCGTTTGCCAGAAACGATAATAAGAAAGTAGGTAGTGCCCCAGATAATAACATCAGATCCCCAGGAGTCCAAGTTTGAAGCTCGAGGCTCAGTATGGAACGAAACGGTATTCATGCAGAGGATAAGCTTCTAGCTTGTCATGTTGGAGATCAGCAGTCTTGTGACGACGCGGAGGATAAGCTTCTAGCTTGTCACGTTGGAGATCAGCAGTCTTGTGACGACCTGGAGGATAAGCTTCTAGCTTGTCACGTTGGAGATCAGCAGTCTTGTGACGACCTGGAAGGTCATCTTCCTCACCGGGCCCCCGTGTGGAGGGTCACCGAAAGACCATACGGACACGGTCCCGATGGTAAATCGCCACATTTGAGAAACCTCACAACCTCAAAATCCAAAGATGTTCCGCATTTTCCCCAACAAATGCCTCGCCAATCCCGGGTGCGCGCTTCTCTGCTTCAATTAGAGGTAAGAAAGGAGGGTTCAGAAAAAGGGTTTCGTCGTATCGAACACCCGAGTCTTTAAACCCCCACAACTCCTTTCACCCTTCTAAAGTGCCCCCGGTCTTGAGTCCTCCACCTTACGACTCCGGCAAGGCCGGGGTACTCTCTCGGGCAACATTCCAAACAACTGTTGCTACTTTCCAAAGAACTGTGTCGCCAGATCCGGCTTCAATCCGTTAAAGTCTCCTTATAGAAGCAGGGGGTCTTCTTCAGACTGGACTTTGTATCTTTAAGGAGTTGTGAAATGAAGAAGCTTGTACTTGCCTTAGCGCTGGTTGTTTTGGGAGCCCTCTTCTACCGGCTGCACGTATCCTTTCGCGAGGGTGCCGAGTTGCTGTTCGCCGCTGCGATTGTCTGGGGACTCTCTTTATCTTTGTTGAATTCGTCTTTTTTGGAGTGGAAGAGAGGAAAACCGAGCGTACCAGCGGAATAGGCCAGATTTCCTGGGCGGTAATGTTTTAGGCGTCGCAGGCAGGAGGCCTATGTTCCGGCTATAGAGTGTGGCGTTCGAACTTCGTCGTTCGTCGTTCGAACTTCGACAGGCCCCCAAGCCCCAAGGGGAAGTTCCAAGTCCCAAGAACCAAATCCCAAACGAAAGTTCCAAGTCTCAAGACCTCAAGCCTCAAGACCCAGTACTCCAATACTCCAGTCCCCAGCTCCCAGTTCCCCTCAACGCCGTTTCTTCTTGGATGTCCGCCTTCGGAGCCAGAAGAGAGCTCCCTGCGTAGCGCGCCAGTCCTTCCTAGCGAAAAGCGCATAGGCACCCGCCTGTTCCGGACCACCCAATGTGACAAGATCTGGGAATTCCTTCGGAATCTTCTTTTTGCCCAGCAAATAACTCGGAACGTGGGGGTTCATGTCGATGGCTTCGCTCAAAGCCTCACTTGCATCGTCACAGTTGCCATGTGTACGAAAAATCCAGAGCGCTCGAGTGTAGAGCAGGTCCGGGTCCGCGTCACCTTCATACTGCTTCATTAACTCGGCCAGCTCTTCATCCCGCCCTTCGCGGAAGAGGTGCCCGGCCAGCATCCCGCGAACACCTTGATTGTCATCTGGGTTGAGT